>JBIJBH010000115.1:0-8921 GCA_044345315.1 Lysobacteraceae bacterium | reverse complement strand
AACGCGACTTCGACACGCTGCCCGACCATCAGCCGCAGGTGATCCTCGCCGGCTTCGGGCGTTTCGGCCAGATCGTGGCGCGCATGCTGGTGGCGCAGAAGATTCCCTTCGTCGCGCTGGAAACCGATCCGGAACGGCTCGACACCGTGCGCCGGTTCGGCAACGTCGCCTACTACGGCGATCCGTCGCGGCCGGATCTGCTGCGCGCCGCCGGCGCCGCGCACGCGAAGATCTTCATCAACGCGATCGACAGCGCCGACGCCAACCTGCGCGTCACCCGCGTGGTCCGTCGCCTGTATCCGCACGTGAAGGTGTTCGCCCGCGCCCACGACCGCCGTCATGCCTGGCAGCTGATGGACCTCGGCGCCGAAGCGACCCGCGAGACATTCGCCTCGGGCCTGGAGATGGGCCGCGACGTGCTGATCGCGCTCGGCCTCGATCACGACGTCGCGACCGAGCGCATGCAGCGTTTCCGCGCCCACGACGAAGAACTGCTGCGCAGCCAGCACCTGATCTACGACGACGACGAAGCCCTCGTCGCCAGCGCGCATCAGGCCCGCAGCGAACTGCAGCAGTTGTTCGAGGCGGATATCGAACCCGATGCGGCGGGCGCCGCGGCTACGCCGGACGCGAACGACCGGCGCTGAGGCGGATCAGGGTTTCGCGGACGCGAACCGCTCGCCGAAGAAATTGCCGGCGTTCCAGCGTGGCCGTTCGGCCGCGTCGCCGATCGATCGACCGATGTTCGCGTTGAGCTTCGCCATGCGCACCGCGTCGGCCCAGGCGATCGGCAGCGTGGCCTCGTCGCTGGGCTGGTGATAGTGATCGCGCAGGAACTTGCGCAGCGCCAGCTTCGGGTCGCGTTCGGGATCCGCCGCGACCATGCCGCCATTGAGATACACCGCCGGGATGCCGGCGCGGATGAAGGCGTACTGGTCGCTGCGCACGAACACCGATTCTTCCGGGAAGGGGTCCGGCGTCAGCGCTACGCCCATCGCTTTCGCTGCAGTGTCCAGCGTCGCCTTCAGCGAGGAATGTTCGACCCCGATCGGCACCACGTCGGTGCTCGGCGCCAGCAGCACCGGCATGTCCATGTTGATGTTGGCGATCAGCGAGGTCGCCGGCACCGTCGGCCGGGTCGCGAACCATTCCGCGCCGAGCAGGCCCTTTTCCTCTGCGGTCAGGGCCACGAACAGCAGCGAGCGCTTCGGCGCGGTCTTCTCCGCCTTCAGCGTCCGCGCGGCCTCGAGCATGATCGCGACGCCGAGCGCGTTGTCGAGCGCGCCGTTGTAGATGCGGTCCTCGACGCCGTTCTCGTCCTTCACCGGCGCGCCGATGCCGATGTGGTCGAGATGCGCGCTGTAGACGATGTGCTCGGCGGCCAGCGCCGGATCGCTGCCCGGCAGTTTCGCGACCACGTTGCGCGACTCGATCGGCGCGATCCGGGTGCGCCCGGCCAGACGCAGCGTGCCCGGCAGCGCGAAGCCCTCGAGCGTGCCGGCGCGGGTCGCGTCGAACAGTTCGGCCGCGGTGCGCGGTCCGTCGGCGAAGATCAGGTCCGCGGCAGCGGCGCTCACCGTGGCGATCACGCGCAGTTCGGGGAAACTGCCGATCGCCGTGCCGTCGGCGTCGCGCAGGCGCATCGCCGGCCGTTGCCAGTTGTCCGCGCTGCGCGCCCAGGGCGCGTCGGCTTCGTCTTCCGGCGTGTTCACGAACACCACGCCGACCGCGCCGCGTTCGGCCAGCGCGCGCAGTTTTTCGCGCGTGGAGCTGTAGAAAGCGCGGCGGTCGTGATCGAAACGCGCCGGTGCGCCGCCGAAGACCACCGCGATCTTGCCGCGCAGCGCCAGCCCGGCGTAATCATCATGGCCGAGCTCCGGCGCGTGCACGCCCTGGCCGACGAACACCGCCGGCGCCTGCAGCGCATGCTGCGGCGCGTTGAAGTTGGGCATCGGCAGGAACTGGTCGCGGAAACGCAGGGCGATGGTGCGACCATTGCGCTCGACCTCGAGCGCAGCGCCGTCGGCCTCGCGCACCGCCTTGAGCAGAGGCACCCGCTGGAACCAGCCGCCGTCGTCGCCGGCCGGCTGCAGGCCGATCGCGGCGTAGCGCTTCGCGACGTATTCCGCGGCGAGGTCGTAACCGCGGGTGCCGGTTTCGCGACCCTCGAAGCGATCGTCGGCGAGCGTGCGCACGTCTTCGGCGATGCGTCGTTCCTCGGGCGTGGTCGGCTGCGGCGCGCCCGGTTCCGCGCTCCCCCCGGAGATGGTCGGCGCGGCGGGGGCGGTGTCGGGCTCCGGTTCGCGCTGGCAGGCCAATGCAGCAATTGCTAAGAAAGTAATTGTGAGGGTGCGAAAAGTGTTTTTCGTTACGCTCGCGGGGTTCGAGTCCACTAGATACCTGCAGCAGTGGTTTGTCCGCGGAACTGATTAGGTGCGTCTGCAGGTCTACCTTTCACTTCTTCGATAATCAACTGGCAGACAAACATGCTCTGAGTCAGAAGAAATGCTTGTGGACCAAGATTGATGATCTCTAGAGTTATTGAGCCAGAAAAACCCGCATGGATAGTTGGTGCCGTGAAATGCACAAGTATCCCGCAGCGTGCAAGAGAGCTTTTCCCTTCTACTCTAGCGCTGTAACAAATCTCATTTTCAAGAGTGGGAAATGCAACTTTTTCAAGTGTCCTTGCCAGAACCAGAGTATTCGGACGGAGTGAAAATGGCTGATCGGTAGTGATTCTGTGCCGAGTCGAATTTTGAGCTAAATGCCTAGCAATCCCTCCTCGACTCAAATCAATCTGGAAGGGTCCTCCTTGTGGGACCATTATTTCATCGAACAGTCTCAAGTCCACTGCGCTCGTATTGAAAGGAGATTGCTGCGGATCTCTCCCTGCCAGATTCTCTATCGCAAAATCACCTTTTTCAAGACAGCGCAGAATTTCCACATTGCTAAGAATCATGACTTCCCTGCCCCCCCTGCAAAAAGGTCGTTAAGCGGCTATTTCTACCCATCTAGTAGCAGTTTCGAAAGTCTCCGTAGGAAGGAGTACGCGCTTGCGGTGCTGCTGGGTGTTGGTGTCGACAAGCACCACGCGAAGCTCATCTCGTCCGTCAACGTCACTACGAAGTTGATTTGTGTCGACGAAAAATGAAACCTCGCTTCCGTCCGCAAGTCGTAAAGACACAGCCCTTTCCTCGGAAAACATCCCATCGCTGGTGAAAACGGGGATCCAGCATTCGTTGTTCATATTTAATTCCTTGGAGGTGAAAAGACGGTGGTCGAAAGCCCGGTGTGCGTTTAAAGATACTCCCAAGTTGTTCACACACTTATCCACAGAGCTTGTCAATAATACTAACGCTATTTTCCGCTCTGTAACTACTCTTTTTTCAAATTGGAGAATGAGTTTTTAAATTGCTTATATATCCATTAAATCAAATACTTATCCGTTTTTTAGGTGAATAACTTATGCCCCGAGTCTCTGTTTCTGTGTCACCAAGCCCAAAGGAGCGCTGGCTGCTGCTCGGGCTCGCGGTGCTCGCCCTGACGGTGTCCGGGATCGACCCGAAGGATCGCCTGACCTGGCTGCTGGAAGTGATCTGGGTGATCGCCGCGCTGCCGATCCTGGTTCTGACCTGGTCGCGATTCCCGCTGACCCGGTTGCTGTGCTGGCTGCTGCTGGCGCACGCGCTGGTGCTGATCCACGGCGGCACCTACACCTATGCGCAGACGCCGCTGGGCTTCTGGCTGCGCGATACCTTCGCCGCAATGGGCTTCGAGGTCGTGCGCAATCCCTGGGACCGGCTCGGGCATCTGATGCAGGGCTTCGTGCCGGCGATCCTCGCGCGCGAGCTGCTGTTGCGGTGCACGCCGCTGCGCCGCGGCGGCTGGCTGATCTATCTGGTGCTGGCCGCCTGCCTGAGCTTCAGCGCCTTGTTCGAGTTGATCGAGTGGTGGGCGGCGCTGATCTACGGTGCCGACGCCGACGCTTTCCTCGCCACCCAGGGCGATCAATGGGACACCCAGTGGGACATGTTCCTGTGCCTGTGCGGCGCGGCGGCCTCGCTGC
Organism: Lysobacteraceae bacterium; assembly: GCA_044345315.1. Taxonomy (GTDB): domain Bacteria; phylum Pseudomonadota; class Gammaproteobacteria; order Xanthomonadales; family Xanthomonadaceae; genus Lysobacter_I. Next base: position 4,855 of record JBIJBH010000115.1, on the reverse strand, counting down.
TGGTGTGGTCGCGGCTGCACGATCGCCAGCTCGGGGCGACCGCGGAATCCTGAAACGACGAAGACCGCCTTGCGGCGGTCTTCGCGGGTGCGTTTCCGGAGCGAGGCGGTCCGGTCCGGATCGGCGCCGGGATCAGAAGCGGTATTCGAACGCGGCCGTGGTGGTCGTGAACGTGAAGTCGGCGTCGAACAGATCCGACTCGAAACGATCGACGTTCAGGCTGACGCCCATGTTGTCGTTGAAGTCGTAGCCCACGCCGACGCCGTAGTAGGCCTTGTTGTCGCCGTCGTCGACCTGGCCGAAGCCGTCGAAGTCCACGGTCAGATCGACCCGGCTGATGCCCGCGCGGCCGCTGATGAAGAAGCCATTGTGGGTGTCGCTGCCGAAGTTCTTCTTGCCGATCACGCCGACGCCGAAGGCGTGGGCTTCGACCGAGGCGAAGTCGTCGGACTGGCGGCCGAGGTCGGTGTAGAAACCTTCGACGCCGAAGTTGCTGGTGAAGTAGTAGCCGCCGCGCAGGCTGTAGCCGAACTCGTCGTCGTCGATGCCGTCCACTTCGATGTTGCTGTTGCCGGCTTCCAGCCGGTAGAACCCGCCGGCGCCTTCGTTGGCGAAGGCCGGAGCGGCGAACATGGCGACGGCCAGACCGGCCGAGAGAAGGAGAAGCTGCTTCATTGCGTGAAAACCCCTGTGTTGTGGGAAATGCCCCCGATGCGGGGGGCGCTACCGTAGGGGCGCGGTCGCGATGTGTCAATCGCCGATGGTCATGCCTGCGCGTGAATTCGCATTTCCGTGGAGCGCATCCGGACCGCGACGCGCACGAAAAAGGCGGGGTTTCCCCCGCCTTTCCGGTCCCGCACTGCGGCGGCGATCAGAAGCCGACCGCGGCCCGGTCCTGCGACGCCGGGATCGCGCCGTTGCCGGTGTTGTTGCTGGCGACTTCGGTCGAATTGCCGTCGACCCAGTAACCGCCGGCGTATTCGTACTGCGTGTTGCCTTCGGAATCGGTCCAGGTGCGCACGACGTAACGGTCGATGTAGCGCGGCATGGTGTTCTCGACGTCGGTGTACTCGTGATCGAAGTAGGCCGCGCAGTAGGAAGGCATCTGGTTGCTGATCTCGTACTCGTTCTCGCCGACCCAGCGACGCAGGGTCTGGTTCAGCGAGGCGGCGTCGCAGCGACCGGCGCCGTGGCCGATGGCTTCGACCAGCGAGCCCATCTGCGGGGTGTCGTCGGAGACCGGGCACAGCTTCAGGAAGTTGATCCGGGCCTGGATCGTCTTCCACGGCTTGCTCAGGTTGATGCTGAAGTAGCGGCGCAGCGCGCCGGCGCATTCGCTCGGCGGGCCGCCGGTGGACAGGCAGAGGATCGCCTCGCAGGCGGAGCCCTCGTCGCCGCTCAGCATCTGGCCCTGCTGCTGGCCCATGATCTCGTCGACCATGTTCTGCATCTCGTCGGAGAGCTGGTTGTTCTGCGAGGCGGCGTTCGGATCGACGCCCTCGGGCAGCTGCGAGGCGGCGTTGCTGTCGTAGCGCGCGTCGGTCGCGTTCGGATCGGCACCTTCCGGCAGCTGCGAGGCGGCGTTGGGGTCGTATTGATTGATGTTGCCTTCCTGGGCCGCGGCGGTGGCGGCGAACAGCAGGGCGATCAGCGCCAGCGGCACCGTTTTCTTGACCATCGCTTTCTTGATCATGATGACTTCTCTCCCGTAGTCCATCGTTTGCCGTGGCTGCCGGCGGCGGCTGCGGCGTCGCATGCTTGCGCCCGATCCGGCCGGGCCTGTCGCAATCCTTCAGGCCCTGCCCCGGCGACGGTCGCGGACACGCGACCATGCCGGAACGAAGGCACCCGGTTCAGGTTAACGGAGTTTCGCGACGCTTTGCAAAGTCTCGCGGTAACGCTCCCCGCGGCCCGGATCAGAGGATGATGGGTGTCCCGAACTCTGCAAGCGATTGATTCGAAAAGAATCTGGCCCTGATCACGTCGCAGGAATGGCGACAGGATGGGCCGCAGGCCGGATGACCGCTCGTCGGAACGGCCGTCGGATCGGCGGTTGCGGGAAGTCCGTCACGGTCTTTCCGGGTCTTCTGGCTGGTCTTCGGGCGCGCCCCGCCGCGGCCGGAAGGTCAGGACCACGCCGCGCGGTTCTTCCGGGCGCACCCACAGCACCGGCACCTCCTGCGGCTTCGGCGGCTCCAGCTCGTGTTCGGCGGCCAGCGCGGCGGCTTCCTCTTCCTCGATCTCCCAGCTGTAGCGGCGCCGCGGCGGCAGCGGGTCGCTGCGCCGGAACAGCAGCGCCGCCAGCACCCCGCCGAGCGCGCCGCCCAGATGCGACTGCCAGGACACCCCCGGCTCCTGCGGCAGCACGGTCAGCAGCATGCCGCCGTACAGGAAGAAGGCGATCATCGCCGCGGCTATCGACGGCCGGTCGCGGCGCAGCAGGCCAAGCACGAAGACCAGGAACATCAGGCCGTGGGTGACGCCGCTGGCGCCGAGATGATGGCTGCCGGGATCGCCCAGCAGCCAGGCGCCCAGGCCCGAGCCCAGCCACAGCAGCGGCAGGGCGCGCAGGGTCGCCCGCGGATAGACCGCCAGGGCCAGGGTGCCGAGCAGCAGCAGTGAAGCCGCGTTGGCGGCGATGTGCTCCAGCGAGCCGTGGAGCAGGGGGGCGGTCAGCAGGCCCCAGACGCCCTCGGGGCGCAGCGCGGTCACGGTCAGCGGGCGGATGTCCTCGCCCTGCTGGAGGGCGAACACCGCCGCCAGCAGCAGGACGAAGGCCAGACTGGCGTTCAGCGCGCGCAGCAGCCGGCGACGGTCCGCGGCGCGCTGGGCCGGGGTGTCGGGCAGTTCTTCGGGGGTGTGCAGGTGCATCGCCCCTCAGTGGAGCCGCGGGGCCCGGCGATCAAGCCCGGACCCCCGAGTGGAACGCAGCGTCCCCGGCCGGCGGCGCGGCCGGGGACGCCGTGCGGGTCAGCTCTTGCCCGCGTCCTGCGCCTGCGGGCGCAGCAGGCTGAGGACCACGGTGATCGTCAGCACCACCGCGACCACGCCGAGTGAGAGCAGGATCGGGATCTTGTAGATGTCGATCAGCAGCATCTTCGCGCCGATGAACATCAGCACGATCGCCAGGCCGTAGGGCAGCAGGTGGAAACGGTCGGCCATGCCCGCGAGCAGGAAGAACATCGCGCGCAGGCCGAGCACCGCGAACACGTTCGAGGTCAGCACGATGAACGGATCGGAGGTGATCGCGAAGATCGCCGGGATCGAGTCGACCGCGAAGATCACGTCGGTGATGCCGATCAGCACGATCACCACGAACAGCGGGGTGTACCAGCGCTTGCCGTCGATCTTCACCGTGAACGCGTTGCCGTGATAGTCCCGGGTCAGCGGCAGGTGCTTGCGCATCCACTTCAGCGCCGGGTTCTTCTCCAGGTCGGGCGCCTGGCCCGCGGCGATCAGCATCTTGATGCCGGTCAGCACCAGGAAGACGCCGAACACGTAGAGGATCCAGTGGAATTTCGCGATCAGCAGCGCGCCGGCGAAGATCATGATCGCGCGCAGCACGATCGCGCCGAGGATGCCGATGATCAGCACCTTCTGGCGCTGGTGCTCGGGCACCGCGAAATAGGTGAACAGCATCAGGAACACGAAGATGTTGTCGACCGCGAGCGATTTCTCGACCAGATAACCGGTCAGGAATTCGAGTCCGACGCGGTTGCCGACCGCGGCGCCGGAGGTTTCGGTGACGTACCACCACAGGCCGGCGTTGAACGCCATCGCGAGCAGGACCCAGCCGATGCTCCAGTACAACGCTTCCTTGAACGTCACCTTGTGCGGGCCGCCATGGCGCATCAGCACCAGGTCGACCAGCAGGGCGACGACGACGAGCGCGCCGAACGCGCTCCACAACAACGGACTGCCGATGGTGGTCATGCTCTCTCCCGGACCGTAAATGAAAACGCCCGACCGCGGGGTCGGGCGTTCCGGAAGTCGGGAGCGCGCATGGACGCGCGTCCGGTCGGGACAGACCTTCGCCTGGCGGGCGAAGGTCTCGCTCGCAGCCGCGATGTCCTGCGACTGCCGTCCGGCCGGAGCAGGAGACCCTGCTCGTATTGACGACCGGAACGTATGGGAGCTACTCCCCTTCTCGAACCGGCGATTATTTTTCAAGGACTTGCCGCCGTCAAGCCCCTACAATAGCCGGATGAACGCGCCGCTGCCCGAAATCCGCCTCCGCAACGCCTGGACCTCCCGCCATCCCTGGATCTTCCAGAAGCTGGTGGACAAGCCGACCCAGCGCCCCAAGCCCGGCAGTCTGGTCGAGGTGGTGGGCCCGGACGGCGTCTGGCTGGGCCGCGGCTTCTACAACGGCCATTCACGGATCGCGCTGCGTCTGCTCGAACGCGATCCGGACGTGCCGGTCGACGCCGACTGGTTCGCGACCAAGATCGCCGAGGCCGTGCGCCTGCGCCGCGAGGTGCTGCGGCTGGACGAGGTGTCCGACGCCTGGCGCGTGGTCCACAGCGAGGGCGACGGCCTCAGCGGCCTCGTCGTCGACCGCTACGGCGACCTGCTGGTGGTCGAATATTTCAGCGCCGGCATGTTCCGCTATCGCGAGTGGATCTACGACGCGCTGCGGCAGCAGTTCCCCGGCTGCCGTTTCCACGCCTTCGCCGACGAGCACGTGCAGAAGCAGGAAAGCTTCGATTTCCGCGGCACGGAACCCGCGGCGCCGGCGATCATCACCGAGTACGGGGTGAAGTTCCGGGCCGATCCCGCCGGCGCGCACAAGACCGGCTTCTTCGCCGACCAGCGCGAGAATCGGGAGTGGCTGTCGCATCAATGCGCCGGCAAG
>JBIJBH010000114.1:0-8934 GCA_044345315.1 Lysobacteraceae bacterium | reverse complement strand
CTTCCGCCGGCGGGATCTCGCCGCCGGCGGCCACGCCGCGCCGCTGCTGCCGGCGCTGCACGCGGCGCTGCTGTCCGCGCCGGACGAGGACCGTGCGGTGCTCAATCTCGGCGGGATCGCCAACCTGACCCTGCTCCCGGCCGGCGGCGGCGCCGTGCGCGGGTTCGACACTGGGCCGGCGAACGGGCTGATGGACGCCTGGTGCCTGCGCCATACCGGTCTGCCCTACGACCGCGGCGGCGCGTTCGCGGCCAGCGGCCGGGTCGATGCGGCGCTGCTGGCCCGGCTGCTCGACGAGCCGTATTTCGCCCTGGCGCCGCCAAAGTCCACCGGCCGCGATCAGTTCCATCTCGACTGGGTCGACGCGCGCCGGGTCGGCGACGAATCGGCCGCGGACGTGCAGGCCACCCTGCTCGCGCTGACCGTGCGCAGCATCGCCGACGCGCTGCGCGCGACCCAGCCGGGCACCGCGCGGGTGATCGCCTGCGGCGGCGGCGTGCACAACCCGACGCTGCTGTCGGCGCTGGCCGAGGCGCTGCCGGGCACGACCGTGGAATCGACCTCGGCGCACGGGATCGACCCGGATCTGGTCGAGGCGCTCGGCTTCGCCTGGCTGGCGCGGCAGACCCTGCTCGGCCTGCCCGGCAATCTGCCCAGCGTCACCGGCGCCGCGGGCCCGCGGGTGCTGGGGGCGATCCATCCGGGCGGCGCACAGCGTTTGTAGAGCGGATCGCAGATCCGCTGCACAGGTCTCCGGAAAGGGGGTAGCGGATCTGCGATCCGCTCTACATGGGCGAAGGGGTCATTTCGGGGTGCCCAGCGCGGAGCCCACCGGCACGTCCTGCAGCGCGCGTTCGAGTTCGTTCTGATCGAAGCCCGTCGCCGACGCCGCGGCATCGTCGGCATGCGCGATCCGGCCGATCAGCGAGAAACCGGGATCGTTGGGCACGGTCTCCAGCGCGGCGATCGCCGCCTGCATCACGTCCGATTCCTGGCTGTCGAAGCGCATCGCGCCGCCTTCGCTGGCGAACAGCCCGCGCTCGATCAGATGCAGGATGGTCTGATGGATCGTCCAGCCGTTGGTCTGCGCGACCTTGCGGATGCGCTCGGCCAGCTGCAGATCGATGTCGCGCAGGACGAGATCGGTCATGCGCTCATCCGGGCGCCGGGTCGGTGTTCTCGCGGATGCGAGGCCACAGCCAGACGAGGATCAACAGCGTCGGCACGACCGTCGTCGCGCTCAGTAAGAAGAAGGTGCTGTAGGAGCTCGACTCGACGATGAACCCCGATACGCCGCCGACGAACTTGCCCGGGAGGTTGGCCAGCGACACCAGCAGCGCGAACTGGGTCGCGGTGAAGTTGCGGTCGGTCAGCGAGGACATGAACGCGACCAGCACCGTGCCGGCGAAGCCCTGGCACAGGTTGTCGGCCGTCAACGCGGCGTAGAACGCCCAGATCTCCGAGGGATTCTGCGCCATCAGCAGGAACGCGATATTCGACAGCGCCACGCCCAGTGCCGCGAGCAGCAGCATGCGCCGGAAGCCGAAAGCCGCCACCGCGACGCCGCCGAGAAAGGCGCCGGCGATCCCCATCCACACGCCGTACAACTTCGATACGGTGGCGATATCGGCCTTGGTGTAGCCCGAATCCAGATAGAACGGCCCCGCCATCACCCCGATCACCTGGTCGGGGAACTTGAACAGACCGACGAACAACAACAACGCCAGACCGAGCGCCAGACCGTTCGTCGAGAAGAAGCTGCTGAACGGCTGCCAGAAAGCGCCGAAGAAATCGACCTTGCGCACGACCGTGGTCTCAGGCACTTCGGGCTCGCGGCTGAGCAGCGTGGCGACGATCGGCAACAGCATCAGCGAAGCCATCGCGAGGTAGGCGACGATCCAACCCTCGAACTCGGCGAGGTACAGCGCACCGGCGCCGGCAAGGATCAGGCCGATGCGATAACCGAGCGTGTAGGTCGCAGCCAGCGCGGCCTGCGATTCAACCGGCGCGATCTCGATCCGATAGGCGTCGACCACGGTGTCCTGGGTGGCGCCGGCGAACGAGGCCACCAGCACCCATGCCACCAGCGGACCCACGCCGTGCTCCGGCTGCACGTAGGCCAGCGCGAACAGTCCGATCATCACCACAACCTGCGCCACCACCAGCCACGAGCGCCGGCGGCCGAGAAACGCGGTCAGCGGAAACGCGAAGCGATCAATGATCGGCGCCCACAGGAACTTGAGCAGATAGAAGAAGCTCGCGAGGCTGATCAGACCGATGCTGCCCAGATCGAGGCCGACATCGCGAAGGCGCGTGGACAGGGTCTGCGAGGCGATCAGCAGGAACGGAAGGCCGCAGCCGAAACCGAGGAACGCCATGGTCAGCGCCGATGGCGTCCCGAATGCGCGCCGGATGCCCGCCCAGCCCTTGTAGCTCGCCTTGGTGTCCGCGGTGCTCATCGCTTCCCCTTCTGCTTGACCGCGGCCGCATCGACCGCGCCGAGGTCGTCGTCGACCGCGTAATCCACGGTATACGGCGCGTGATCGGAAAACCGCGGGTCCTTGTGGATCGCGCAGGCCTTCACCTTGTCGCGCAGCGAGGGCGTGACGAACTGGTAGTCGATGCGCCAGCCGACATCGTTGGCGCGCGCGGCGCCGCGCTGCGACCACCAGGTGTAGTCGGTACCTTCGGGCCGCAGTACGCGATAGCTGTCGATCCAGCCGTGCGCCGGCGCAGTAGTGCCGTCGCCGCAGGCGTCGGCGATCTGCGCGTTGAGCCAGGCGCGCTCCTCCGGCAGGCAGCCGGAGTTCTTCTGGTTGGAGGTCCAGTTCCTGATGTCGTTGCGGGCGCGGACGATGTTCCAGTCGCCGCACAGCACGTAGTCGCGGCCGCTGCGCAGCCATTCGTCGAGGATGGGCCTGAGCCAGCGCATCACCTCGAACTTGAACGCCTGGCGGAGCTCGCCCGACGAGCCCGACGGGATGTAGAACGAGACCACGCTGAGATTGCCGAAGCGGGCTTCGATGTAGCGGCCCTCGTCGTCGAACGGCGCCCAGCCGAGACTGGTGCGGACCTCGTCCGGCGGGCGGCGGGTGTAGATGCCGACGCCGCTGTAGCCCTTCTTCGTGATCGCATCCTTGAAGAAGGCGCGATAGCCGTCGGGGATGAGTTCGGGCGCGCCGAGCTGATGTTCCTGGGCCTTGGTCTCCTGCACGCAGAGCACGTCCGCGTCCTGGGCCCGGAACCACTCGAAGAATCCCTTGTTGGCTGCCGAGCGCAGGCCGTTGGCGTTGAAACTGAGAATGCGCATGGAGCGGAAGACGGGTCCGGAAGAGGAGACGACGCGCCGGAGATCGACCGGCCGTGGAGCCGGCGCGCGGCGGCGATCCCCCAGCCTAGCGGATCGAGCCGCGCTTGGCACCCGCAGGGGCCGGGGGCGCGCGTTCCGGTTGCGCCCGGATTACGATGACGGCCCGCCCCCGCCGTCGCCGCGCCGTGACCGATCCCCGCACCCCCGAACACCGCAGCCGCTTCCTGCAGCTCGCGCTGCGCGCCGAGGCCCTGCGCTTCGGCACGTTCACGCTCAAGTCCGGGCGCGAGAGCCCGTACTTCTTCAACGCCGGGCGCTTCGATTCCGGGGCCGCGCTGGCCGGGCTGGCCGCCTGCTACGCCGACGCGGTGGATGCCGCCGGGCTCGGCTTCGATCTGCTGTTCGGGCCTGCCTACAAGGGCATCCCGCTGGCGACCGCGCTGGCCTGCGAATACGCGCGCCGCGGCCGCGACCTGCCGCTCGCCTTCAATCGCAAGGAGGCCAAGGCCCACGGCGAGGGCGGGCTGCTGATCGGCGCGCCGCTGGCGGGCCGCCGGGTGTTGATCGTGGACGACGTGATCACCGCCGGCACCGCGATCCGCGAGGCGCTGGGCCTGATCCGCGACGCCGGCGGCGTGCCGGCCGGGATCGTGATCGCGCTGGATCGTCAGGAGGTCGCCGTCGAGCGCCCGGAGGGGGACGGCCCCGCGCTGTCGGCGGCCGAGGCGGTGACGGCGGAGACCGGGATTCCCGTGATCGCGGTCGCAGGACTCGACGATCTGCTTGCATTCGCCGGCGAAAGCGCGGAACTTCACGATCAGCGCGAGCGCCTGCTCGCCTACCGGGCCCGCTACGGCCGGCCCGCGCACCGTTCAGATGCGTCTTCCGGGGGGACGGCGAGATGATCGCCACGCACCGCCATCGCCAGCCGCACCGCCTGCCGGGCCTGTTCCGGCTGTCGGCATTCGCTTTCGTGGTTGCGCTCGCCCTGCCGCACGCCGGCGGCGCGCAGCAACCGGGGGCCAAGCCCAAGAAGCTCTACTGCTGGGACGACGGCGGACGCCGGGTCTGCAGCGACAGCCTGCCGGCCTCGGCGGTGGGCCACCAGCGCACCGAATTCGACCCGAAGACCGGCATGGCCGTGAACCGGGTCGGACGCGCGCTGAACGAGGCCGAACGTGCCCAGGCGGCGAAGGACGAGGAAGCGCGCAAGGCAGAGGAAGACCGCGCCCGGCGCGAGATGGCGATGGTCGTCTCCTACCAGACCGAAGCCGATCTGGAGCGCGCCTTCCGCAACCGGTTCGAGCTGATCGAGGAGTCGCTCAAGGGCTCGGCGATGGCCCAGACCAATCTGCACCGCAGCCTGATCAGCCTGCTGCGCCAGGCCAATGAACTGGAACTGCAGTCGAAGCCGGTGGGCAGGGTCCTGCGCGAGAAGATCCGCACCCAGCACGCCGAACTGCTGGCGCTGCGCACGCTGCAGCAGCGGCAGGAGGCCGAGCGCGCGGCGCTGGACGCCGAATTCCGCGAGGCGCTGTCGCGCTATCGCGCGCTCAAGAATCCCGAGACGGCCGGCACCACCGCACCCGCGCCGCCGTCCGGCGGCTGATCCCCGCCCGACTCAGAACGGCAGCGCCAGATCCGGCTGCAGCTGCAGCAGACGCTGCCGGAACGCGGCCTGGATCCGGGCCAGCGCCTCGGCGTTGTCGGCATCGAAACGCAGCACCAGCACCGGGGTGGTGTTGGAGGCGCGCACCAGACCCCAGCCGTCGGACCAGTCCACGCGCAGACCGTCGATGGTCGAGAGCCGGCCGCCCTCGAAGAACGCGCCGTCGCAGAAACGCTCGACGAACGCGTGCGGATTGCCGCCGGGCGCATCGATCTTGATCTCCGGCGTGGACACGCCCTTGGGCAGCGCGTGCAGCACCTCGTCGGGGAATTCCGGCGCCGCGGCGAGGATTTCCAGCAGACGCGCCGCAGCGTAGATGCCGTCGTCGAAACCGTACCAGCGTTCGGCGAAGAAGAAGTGGCCGCTCATCTCGCCGGCCAGCTCGGCGCCGGTCTCGCGCATCTTGGCCTTGATCAGCGAATGCCCGGTCTTCCACATCAGCGGGCTGCCGCCGTGGCGCAGGATGTGCCCGGCGAGGCGGCCGGTGCACTTCACGTCGTAGACGATCATCGCGCCGGGGTTGCGTTCCAGCACGTCGGCCGCGAACAGCATCAGCAGGCGATCGGCGTAGATGTTCTCGCCGTCGCGGGTGACCACGCCGAGGCGATCGCCGTCGCCGTCGAAGGCGATGCCGAGATCGGCGTCGAGGCGCTGCACCATCCGGATCAGATCCTCGAGGTTGTGCGGCTCGCTCGGATCGGGGTGATGGTTGGGGAAGGTGCCGTCGATCTCGCAGAACAGCTCCTCGACCTCGGCGCCGATCGCCTCCAGCACGCGCGGGCCGATCTCGCCGGCGACGCCGTTGCCCGCGTCCACCACCACCTTCAGGCGGCGGCCGAGCTGCACGTCGGACGCGATCCGCATGACGTAGTCGGCGCTGATGTCGCGCTCGTTGAGCGCGCCGGGCGTGGGCGCGTTGTGCAGGCGGTTCTCGGCGATCCGCGCGTGCAGATCGGTGATCGCGTCGCCGTACAGGGTTTCGCCGCCGACCACGATCTTGAAGCCGTTGTAGTCCGGCGGATTGTGGCTGCCGGTGACCGAGACGCAGCAGCCGGTGCGCAGGTGGAAGGCGCCGAAATACACCACCGGGGTCGGCACCATGCCGATGTCGATGACGTTCACGCCGGCCTTGCGCAGACCGGACACCAGGCCTTCGATCATCTCCGGGCCCGACAGCCGGCCGTCGCGGCCGACCACGATGTCGCGCAGGTCCTGCTCCTGCATCAGCGAGCCGATCGAATGCCCGATCAACTCGGCGACGCTGCGGTCGAGGGTCTGACCGACCACGCCGCGGATGTCGTAGGCGCGGAAGATGCTGCGGTCGATCAGCACCGGCCGCGCCTTCGGCGCTTCGCGGATCTCCAGCGTCGGCGCGGGGCCGGCCTCGCCGGGCTCGGTGGCGACCGCTTCCATCAGGGTCGGCGAGGTGTCGGCCGGGCCCATGCCCGGACGCAGGCGCGAGATCCGCCAGGTGACGTAGATCAGCAGGGCGAAGATCACCGCGGCGACCAGCGAGACCATCGGCCCGAGCCCCAGCGCCTGCGCCGGCGGCGCCGAGGTGCCGGCGACCATGCGCAGGCCGGAATCGCCGATCGCCGCGGACAGACGTTCGGCGCCGTCGGCGTAACCCATCTCGCCGCGCTCCCAGACGGTCACACCGCCCTGGCGCAGGCCCAGGTAGGTGTCGCCGGGCAGGCCCAGGGTCTCCAGGCCCGCGTTCAGTTCGGTGATCGGCAACTGCGCGTAGACCACGCCGACCACGCGATCGCCCGCTTTCGCGGGCGTCGCCAGCGCCAGCCGCGGCTGGTTGAGATCGCGGATCACCCAACTGCGGGTCTTGCCGTCGGCGAGCGCGCTTTCGGCGACCGCCAGCTTGCCGTAGCCGCCCTTGGTCAGATCGGCGTAGGCGGCGTCGAGATCCGGCGGCAGCACCTGCAGCAGGGAGAGATTGGGCCAGCCGGCGCCGATCGCCTTGGCCGCGGCCTCCAGATCGCCCGCGGCCAGCGCGGTCTGCACCTGCGGCCGCGCCAGGGCCTCGCTCAGGCGCTTCTGCTGGCGCATCAGCGCCTGATGGCTCAGCTGCACGCCGCGGTCGCGGATCTGCTGCAGTTCGTCGCGACGGGCGCCGTCGCGCAGTTGGGCCACGCCGCTCCAGCCCAGCCAGACCGCGAGCAGTGCGCACAGCACCGCTGCGGGCTTCATCGCCGGCCGGATCTGGATCAATTGCTGGCGGAGGCTGTCTTTCATCGCTGCGGTCTCGTGCCTGTGGCGTGGTGCGGGTGGCTTGGTGCGGGTGGTGTCGTGCGAAAGCTGTCGTGCGAATCGGGCCGGCTGCGGGCCGGCAAGACATGCGTCGAGGGCCGCGGTCGCGGCGTCCCCCGAGAGGCAGCCTTCCCCGGCTGCGCCGGCAGGCTGTCTTCCGACAGCCCGCCGAAGTTCAGCGCACGCCGGTGTGGCCGAAGCCGCCGGCGCCCCGTGCGCTCTCGGTGAAAGTATCCACGACCTCGAAGCGGGCGCGCACGATCGGAAGTATGACCAGTTGCGCGATCCGGTCGCCCGGCGCGATCGCGAACGGCTCGCGGCCGCGGTTCCAGACGCTGATCAGCAGCGGCCCCTGATAGTCGGCATCGATCAGCCCGGTGCCGTTGCCGAGGACGATCCCGTGTTTGTGGCCCAGACCCGAGCGCGGCAGGATCACCGCGCACAGCCCAGGATCGCCGATGTGGATCGCCAGTCCCGACGGCACCAGCGCGGCGTCGCCCGGGGCCAGGGTCAGCGGCGCCTCCAGCGCGGCGCGCAGGTCCAGCCCGGCGCTGGCGGCGGTCGCGTACTCGGGCAGGGGCCAGTCGGCACCGAATCGGGCGTCGAGGACACGGAGCTGCAGGGTGTGGGTCATGGGCGGACCGGGCGGCGGAGGCCCGCCAGTATCGCGGCAGAAGCGCGCGCGCGCCAAACCCGGCCGGCGCCGCTCCGCAGACGCGGACCGGCTTGACCCGCCTGTTACCCTGTCGCGATGCAGGAGTCCCCACGCGACCTGCTGCGCCGCGTCTTCGGTCACGAGGACTTCCGCGGCCAGCAACGGGCCATCGTCGAACATGTCGCCGCCGCCGGCGACGCCCTGGTGCTGATGCCCACCGGCGGCGGCAAGTCGCTGTGCTATCAGGTGCCGGCGCTGCTGCGCGCGGGCGTCGGCGTGGTGGTCTCGCCGCTGATCGCGCTGATGCAGGACCAGGTCGAGGCCCTGCGCCAGCTTGGCGTGCGCGCCGAATTCCTCAACTCCACGCTCGACGCCGGCAGTGCGGCGCGGATCGAGCGCGCGCTGGCCGGCGGCGAACTCGACCTGCTCTACGTCGCGCCCGAACGCCTGCTGACCCCGCGCTTCCTGTCGCTGCTGGATGCGCTGTACGCGCGCGAGGGCATCGCGCTGTTCGCGATCGACGAGGCCCACTGCGTCTCGCAGTGGGGCCACGACTTCCGCCCCGAATACCGCGCACTGACCGTGCTGCACGAGCGCTGGCCGCAGGTGCCGCGGATCGCGCTCACCGCCACCGCCGACCCGCCGACCCAGCGCGAGATCGCCGAACGCCTGCAGCTGGAGGACGCGCGCCGCTTCGTCAGCTCCTTCGACCGCCCCAACATCCGCTACACCGTGGTCCAGAAGGACAACGGCCGCCGCCAGCTGCTGGATTTCCTCGGCGATCACCGCGACGAGGCCGGGATCGTCTACTGCCTGTCGCGGCGCAAGGTCGAGGAGACCGCGGAATTCCTCGCCGACCACGGCTTCAAGGCCCTGCCCTACCACGCCGGGCTCGATGCGCAGGTGCGCGCGGACCATCAGCGCCGCTTCATCCGCGAGGACGGCGTGGTCGTGGTCGCCACCATCGCGTTCGGCATGGGCATCGACAAGCCCGACGTGCGCTTCGTCGCCCACATCGATCTGCCCAAATCGCTGGAA
>JBIJBH010000113.1:0-8952 GCA_044345315.1 Lysobacteraceae bacterium | reverse complement strand
ATAACGCTGCTGGAACGTGTATTGCCCCGACGCGATCGGTGGCTCGGGCGAACTCGCGCAGGCGGAGGACAGGATCGCGAGCGACAGCAGCAGGCAGGTTCGATGCATGGCGAGGGTCGACCAGTCGGGATTCGCCGGCAGCTTATCCCATCTGCAGCCACATCCAGGCCCGCGTCCTGCGGGTGCGCGGACACCATCGACCACGCGGCCCGCAATCGCGACGGCTGCCGATCCGGTCAGCGCGCGGTATAACCGCCGTCGATCGTCAGCTCGGCGCCGGTCAGGAACTTCGATTCGTCCGACACCAGATAGACGACGCCCCAGGCGATATCGTCGACTTCGCCCATCCGTCCGAGCGGATGCATCCTGCCGACGTGGGCGCGCGCCGCGTCGAGCTTGGTCGCGCCGCTGGCGCGCAGACGGTTGTCGAACATCGGCGTCCAGATGTAGCCGGGATGCACCGAATTCACGCGGATGCGGTCCACGGCATAGGTGATCGCATCGGTCTTGCTCATGATCCGGATCGCGCCTTTCGAGGCGTTGTAGGCCGGCATGTCGGCGAAGCCGACCAGACCGTGGATCGAGGACAGATTGACGATGCTGCCGCCGCCGCCTGCCTTGAAGTGGGGGATCGCATGCTTGGTGCAGAACAGCACGCTCTTCACGTTGACCGCCTGCACCTGATCCCACTCGGCTTCGGTGATCTCGTGGGTGAGCTTGGTCGAACCGAAGATACCGGCATTGTTGACCAGCGCATGCAGCCCGCCGAAATGCGCCACGACCTCGTCGATCGCCGCCTTGACCGCGGCCTCCGAAGACACATCGACATGCCAGTATCGTGCCGCCGCGCCGCGGGCGCGCAGGGCCTCGGCCAGCGCTTCGCCTTCCTCGTCCAGCACGTCGAACAGCGCGACTTTCGCGCCTTCGTCGGCCAGACGCTCCGCACAGCCCCGGCCGATGCCCTGCGCGGCGCCGGTGACGATGCAGATCTTGTCGCGGGTACGATCCATTGCCTTCTCCCTGGGTTGCGTGGCGAACAGTCCCGCATTATCGCAGTCCGCATCGACCGCCGCGACCCCCGGGCGCAGGCATGTCGGCTGAGCCGATGCGGCCACGCCATCGTGCTGCAGCCTCTCTCGCGCGGTGCGAGTTGAAGGGCGTCTACTACCCTTCCTGTCCGATACGCGAAGAGGCGCCGGCGAACCACTCGAAGATCCAGCCCCACAGTGGCGCCCCGATGACGCACCATGCCGCAGCGGCGGACATCCAGTAGGCATGCAGGTTGTCGTGGAACGCCGCCGCGAGCGGGATGACGAAAACGGCGAACGACAGGTTCATGCACAGCATCAGAAGCCACGCCCACCAGCCGCGTTTCCACAATGCCCAGTAGTTGCGCATGACTGCTCTCCGTATTCTGCTGACGATCGCGTGGATGCCGTCTTCGCAGGACGGCGCGGGCTCACGCGCTGCACATCGGCGCCGACATGAATCGACAGACCGATCTCACCTGCCCCCGAGCAGCGCGACCAGCAGAACGGTCGCGAGCGCGGTCAAGCCGATGATCATCCAGGTCGGCATGCGCCGCTTCGGTTCTGCGCGCGGCGGGGCGACCTCCCGCGGAGGCGACAGCCCCCGCAGGATCTCGACGGCCCGCGGCCAATCGTCTTCATGCAGCACGTAGACCCGGCCGCCGCCGCCCGCGATGGGTCCGGCGATGCTGGCCAGCGCGAGATCCGGCTCCGAGCAATAGGCGTCGATCCCTTCGGCATCGAGCGCGATTCTCAGCGATTGCGCGAAAGCCACACTGTTCGACGCACACAACAACTTCATGGAACCTCCGACCCCCGAGCCGAGCCGCATCGCGAGGCGGCATCGGCCTGAATGACGACATGGGCTTCGATCGCCGGAGCCCGCCTCCGCGCATGCTACAACCGTCGCGAGCGATCCTGCAAAGCATGTCGCCCGGCCGGCAATCGACGATGCGAAACCTCGTCGGACGGAACCGCGGAAGGCGATTCCGCAGCCACACATCAAGATTTGCGCCGTCGATAGCCGGTTTCGACAGCGAAGCGCGTCAACCGCTCCGCGGCTTCCGCCCTGCAGGTCACGACCACGGCCAGGAAAGGCGACTCCGGCCCCGATCCTCGGAAAGGAGACTCCGACCCCTGTTTCTTGCGACCCCTGTTTCTTGACCCCTGTTTCTTCCGATCTCTGCTTCTCCTCAATCCCTGTTTCTCTCGACGATCCGCAGCATCTGACCCACACCGACTGCACGACGAAAGCGCCCCATCATGCGCCGACTGTTCGCCGGCGATCGTCGACTCGCGCAGCGCTTGTCGCGATATTTCTGAGAAACGAGGCCGGATTCGCTTTTCTCGTTCAAGAATCGCAGCTCAAGAAACGACACAGGCACCTTTTCCGCGACCATAGTCCTGCAGTGTATGGTCCATAGGAGATCCCGTTCACAGCGCATGGGTCGATAACCTCGACCTATCGATCGACGTTGCTACCTGATCATCAGGCGATGACACCAGCGACGAAGTAGGTGTAGGCTGTGGACGCGGATCGCACGACTTGAAGCAAGGACGTCGCTTCATGCGGGATCGCCGTCGATCTCCACGACGCGATCCGTATCGGCGGGCTGGTCAGCCCGCATCGCTACTCTCATCATCGACAAGGAACGAAAGATGAAATCTCAAGTCAAGCCCATCGCCGTCGCGATCGGCGCAGCGCTGCTGTGCGCCGCGCTGCCCGCTTTCGCCGGGGAATTCCGTACAACCAGCAAGCCGATCGATGGCCAGTACATCGTCGTGCTCAAACCGCAGGCCGCCAGCCTGGTGGGCGAGTCCAGCCAAGCGGCTCGCGTGCCCGACGCCGCGAAATCGATCGCCGCCCAACATCGCGCACGCCTGGTGCGCAGCTTCGACCGCGTTCTGCGCGGTTTCGTCGTCAAGGCCGACGACAGGGCGCTCGCGGCGCTGCTGGCCGATCCCCGCGTGGCCTACGTCGAACAGGACGGGATCGCCACGCTGGGCACGATCCAGACCGGCGCCACCTGGGGGCTCGATCGCGTCGATCGCCGCCTGCTGCCCCTGGACACCTGGTACACCTACGACACCACCGGAGCAGGCGTTCGCGCGTACGTCATCGATTCGGGCATCAACCTCAGCCACAACGAATTCACCGGCAGAATCGGTTTGGGTGCCGACTTCATCGGCGGCGGCGTCAACGATTGCAACGGCCACGGCACGCACGTCGCCGGCACCATCGGCGGCACGATCTACGGCATCGCGAAGAACGTCACGATTCACCCCGTCCGCGTGTTCGGCTGCGGCCCCACGACAAGCCTGTCGACCATCATCGCGGGCATCAACTGGGTCGCGACCAACCAGGTCCTCCCTTCGGTCGTGAACATGAGCCTGGGCGGCGGCGGCAATACCTCGCTCGATACCGCAACGCTCAACCTGCAGAACAGCGGAGCGACCGTCGTGGTCGCCGCGGGCAACAACAACGCCGATGCCTGCGGCTTCTCGCCGGCGCGCGTGCCCGCCGTGATCACAGTCGGCTCCACCACCAACACCGACACCCGCTCCTCGTTCTCGAACTGGGGTACCTGCCTCGACTGGTTCGCGCCCGGAAGCAACATCACATCCGCGTGGATCGGCAGCAACACGGCCACCAACACGATCAGCGGCACGTCGATGGCCGCACCGCACGTGGCCGGCGTGGCCGCACGCTATCTGCAGACCTATCCGACCGCGACGCCTGCGGCGGTCCGGGCCGCGCTGCATTGGGCCAACAACATTTTCAACGTCACCCCGTCGTGGCCCGGCGTCGCCAATCGCGGCACGGGATCGCCGAACGAACTCCTGCATTACGGTTCGCTCAATGACGGTTACAACGACGGCGACCCCCACATCATGACCGTCAACGGCCTGTACTACGACTTCCAGACCGGCGGCGAATTCGTCGCACTGCGCGGACAGGGCATGGAGTTCCAGACCCGGCAGCGGCCGGTGGACAGCCTGCCCTGGGTCAGCGTCAACACGGCTGTCGCTGCGCGCGTCGGCAAGCACCGCGTGAGCTGGCAGCCCGGCAGCGGCGTGACCCCCGACCCATCCGGCCTGCAACTGCGCATCGACGGCGTGGTCACCTCGCTGCCCGCGGGCGGCATCGCGCTCGGCGTCGGCGGCAAGGTCTCGCCACTGGGCAGCACCGGTATCGTCGTCGATTTCCCGGACGGCACGAAGATGACCGCCAATGCGTACTTCTGGCCCTACGGAAACGTCTGGTATCTCAACGTCCGCGCCTACAACACGATGGCCACCGAGGGCATCATGGGCGTGCTGAGACCCGGCGAATGGCTGAGTCCCGGCTTCTCGGACAAATGGCGCGTGAGCAATCGCCTGACCGCGCGCAGCGTGTCCAGAACGTCGGCGCGCGCGCCGGAAGAAGCTCCGATCAATGAAAGCCTGTTCGACTACGATCCGGAAGTGACGCCGGAGAATTTCGTCAGCGCGCCTTTCCCCGCGGACAAGGTGCCGCCGATGGATCCGAAGAACGTGGATCTGGCGAAACAGGTCTGCGAGCGCATCAAGGACGAGAAGCTGCACAAGGACTGCCTGTTCGATGTCGGCACCACGGGCGACCCCGTGTTCGCTGAAGGTGC
Organism: Lysobacteraceae bacterium; assembly: GCA_044345315.1. GTDB lineage: Bacteria > Pseudomonadota > Gammaproteobacteria > Xanthomonadales > Xanthomonadaceae > Lysobacter_I. The sequence continues at coordinate 4,283 of JBIJBH010000113.1, read as the reverse complement.
GATCGTTGAAGAAGCGCTGCAGGAAGAAGCGAAGCTGCGCTGACGATCCGCCGCCGCCGGGTGCCTGCCGAGGCACCCGGCGTGCGTCCGTCGCCTGCCAGCGGAGTCATCGATCAAACCCGGAAACGGGGTCGGATCAAGTTCTTTGCATCAAGAACTTGACCTGACCCCTTTTCTGGCGGGTCATGTCGAGATCGGCTCGGGCATCACGAGCACTGCAGGATCAACCAGGGGTTCCGGAAGTCGCCGCTGGCGGCCTCCTCGGCGCGCACCCAGAAGTACAGCATGCCGCAGTCGCCCCACATGATGCCCGCATCATCGTCGGTGTCGAGCTGCAGCAGCAGGCGCCAGTCCTGCGCGCCCGACGCCAGGGCCGTCGCCCTCGGGTCCTGGTAACCGCTGCTGTCGCCGCAGTACAGGCCATGGCTCGCGAGCTGGCATTCCAGCTCCATGCCGTCTCCCTGCACGGGCGCCGGAAGCCCTCCGACCTGATGCCTGGGCAGACCATCGAACGGCGAGTCCATCCATTCCCAATATGCCTCGCTTTCTTCGTCCGACAGCGACAGCGCCGCGACCTCGGGCCTCTCGCTCGATGGAAACACCGCGATCCTGCGCGGTTCGAGATTCCGTCGCGGACAATACGCGTCGGCCTCGTCCTGCTGCGTCGGACCGACCGGTTCGTCGAGATCCGCCGTGTGAAGCACCACGCAGCTCCCCCTGTCTTTCGGATCGAATCCCCACGGCTGTTCTTCGACATCGTAGAAAAACAGCAGCGCGCCTTCGGCAGGCAGCCAGTCGATGCGGTGGGCCTGGTGCACCTCCGACAGCGACAGCCGGACCAGGAATCCCAGCGGGCGCCCCTGCCACACGGGCCATGCCATGCCGGCCGGAAGCCGCGGCGACCCGCCGAGATACGACTTCGACGGCTGGTCGACGGCGACCAGATGGACGGCGGGCGTCGCAAGTGCGTCGGCGAGAGTGGCGATGTTGCGCATGATCTACGGGTGTCCGGTTGTGCGCGACGCCCGGCGCCCGAAGCAGGAGGCGCCGCGAAGCATCGTCGGCTTGCATGAGGCTGTGGACTCTCATCATCAGAGCCCGCCTGCATGCTACAACCGTCGCGAGCGATCCTGCAAAGCATCGTCGGACGGAACCGCCGAAGCCGGCTCCGCCACTGTCCATCAGCGTCTGAATCTTCGATGGCGGGTCTTCAACCGCGCAGCTCTTCAATCGCTTCGCGGGCTACAGCCTGCCGTTTCCGCTTCGCGGCCTTGAGCGAGAAAGTCGACGCTGACCCCAGTGGTCGACTCTGGAGTCTTTGTGAGTGGTCAGGCGTCTGCGTCGGCAATCGACTCCCGCAGCAATTCCTGAATCGCCTCCTCGCCAACCAGATGGGCTGCCAGTGTCGCCACCCCACTGGCGAGGATTCCTTCGACGAGCGATTGTGCGATCGACCGGCTGGTGTCCTGGAATCGGTTCCGCATCGATTCCGAGACGCTCGTCGACAAATTTTTCGCGAGCTTCTCGGGAAAGTGCACGTATTCGTACGCCAGCCAGCCCAGGACGGCGGGAATCAGGATCCAGGCAAAGGCGGCACCGGCGGTCAGGCCGAGCTTCACGCCGAGTATCTTGGCGAAAGCGGCAAGCAAGGCGCCGACGACGATCGCCTTGACCTTGGTCGCGATGGCAGCCTTGAAAGAGGCGCTCGCCAGCAGCTTCAGAATGATGGGCTTGATCGCGGTGGTCAGACTGACCGCAAGCGATGCGGAAATCTTCACCGCGATCGGCGATGCGATCGAGGCGGCAGCGACCTTCGCGACCGAGGCCTTGATCGCGGCCGTGGTCCCCGCATCGATGGTCTGCGAAAGCGCCGCGCTGAGCTTCGATGTCAACAGTGCGGAAACCTTCGACTGCACCACCTTGGGAATCGGCGAAGAAAGCGATTCGACCAGACTCGCGGAAAGCGCGGAAATGAACCTGTCGCTGGACAGGAGGAGAGGGATGATCTGCTCGGAAATCCGGTCGGCATGGTCTCCCAGCTTTGCCGAAAAAACGTCGGCCGCCAAAGCGCTCACCGGTCGCGTCAGCCCGGAATCCAGCGACACTCCTTCGAATGTCGTCTTCCTGACGAAGGCGATCAGCGCGGAAGCGTAGCGGGATTCCAACTTCATCGGCAGCACTTCGGTGACATCCCCTCGCGCATCGATCTTCGCAAGCTCGAGACAGTCCTTCGGTTCCCGACTGGCGATATATGCCCGGATCTCCTCCTCTATCGCACCGGTTACCGTATCTTTCTGTTCGGCGATCAGCGCGGCGATCGCTTCGATCGCTTCTTTTTGAGCGGCGTCATCCCTGGTGCTCATTGAAATTCCTTTTGTTATAGAGCGGCATGTCGGCAGTCGGGCACGCAGCCCCGCGTCTTCATTTGCCGAGCGCGCGACGAAGAACACCTCCGTTATACATCACGCCTGAAGAATCTACGACCTTTCCGGGTCTCACACATGCGCTTGCACCACTGTGCGCAAGCCATCCGCCCGGACCAATGACTGCGAGGGGCAGGCGGCTGGATCGAGGCGTATCTCGAAGCGGTTTCGGGATGGTGGAGTCGTCCGGCTTTCTTCAACGCGCACCGTCTGCACCCATTGCGACCAAAACCGGGGTCAGGTTCAGTTTTGAGGCAAATAGCTCAACCTGCTCTGACCCCGCAGTTTTTGACCCCCAGTTCTCCATCGGGTCGTCCGCTGCGGCGAATTTTCAGCGGGCCGCATAGATGGAGATTTCAATCTCCAAACCGAGGCGCCCCGCCAGCTCCGCAAGTGACGCGGGCACTCTCACATACTGGACTGGGGCCTCTTTCTGCCACACCCCGAAGTCAAGACATGCCCTGATTCCAGTCGCCGAGAGCATATCTCTGATCAGGGCCTCATGCCTCCTGAGAAAAGCCTCTGCCTCTTTGGTTTGGCCTGGCACATCATCGCCATCACAGTCGCTGACGTTGATGTTCAAGCCGCCCCCTCGGGCAGAGATGCTCGAGTTCGGAAATGCTTGCACACACTTTTTCGGCGCAAAGTTGGGGCCCGCGACACGTAGAACACAGCCTGGCACGTGACTCTCCTTACCTAACAATGGGGTCAGATTTATTTTTCGCCTGCTTGGCTGATGAAAAAAACCGACTCCTTATTGTTGAAAACGTAAACCTGACCTCTGATTGCGCTCCATCATAAAGAGCGTCTTATGGCCTTTGTCAAGAAATGCCACTCTGACCCCAGTTTTCCTAGAAATGCCACTCTGACCCCAGTTTTCCATCGACCGTACGAAAGTCACTTGAGCTCATAACGCACGAATCGATTCCACTCCTCGATCGCATCGTCCGCTGCTTCTTGGTGCCGACGGGCTTCTTCATTCTGTTCTTCAACGAAGTCGGTAATACAGCGCTTGTAACGCTTGACTTCACCCTCAAAACGTGTGACCTCCCATTCGTCGGTGAATCTGTATGGCTTGTAAGGCTTGATGCAAGAGTGGGATGGAGAAAAAGTGTCCGCAGACGTTGACCCAGCCATGAGCAGCACGAGCATTCCAACCAGAGACCTCCGAGACCACATGAGATTTCCCCCTTTGATGTAGAAGACTCGGATCATAAAGATCAGGCTTAGCAATAAGAAATTCCGGCGTCATCTTCCGATATCCATATCCGCGATGGCGACAATCGAAGCGCGGAGTTCGCTCTGGCAGTTACATTTCTTGAATTTCGAAGAAAGGCTACTCTGACCCCGGTTTTCCTTGCTGATGATCAGAATCGTTCAATCAGCCGACGAGCGGTAATTGCAGAGGGAGTCCATAGGTGATTGTTAGGCGCGCCGGAAATGTGCGGCCCGCCACTCGATGAACTTTTCTGGGGCTGGGTCACCGCCGATGCCAAGGTAATAGTGAATGCGTAGAGCCATTCCCCGAATGCCCTCATGAAAGAAGAAGTCATCATCTTGAACCGGAATGCCAATGGACTCGCAATAAACTGGATCCGTGAACTGTTTGTAGTAGGCGCACACAGGCGATTCCGCATCTTCCGACGGGTACGTCTCGCTAAGTGCGGCAGCAATCTTGCCGAGGAGGTCGTTTGTTTCTTTGTCAGCGGCCAGCCTCATGGTTTCGCGCCTAACGAAGTTGTAGAAAAACCCCCTCCCATCCTGCAAAATTCCGACCACTCACGCAAGGGATGCGGCAATGGCGCGCTACCGACCTGTCGATATGAGTCCGCGGCTGCTGCCGGTGGTGCTGTCGGAGCA
>JBIJBH010000112.1:0-8964 GCA_044345315.1 Lysobacteraceae bacterium | reverse complement strand
TTTCCCGCACCAGCACTTCCTGGACGGCATCGAAGGCGCCGAGGCAGGAGCCGTGCAGCGGATCGTCGAGGATGATGTGGCCGCCGTCGCGCATGAACGGCGCGCAGGCATGGATCACGTACTTCACCGGCTCGTAGATGTCGCAGTCGATATGGAGGATGCCGGGCCGCACGCCCTGCGCGAGCACGCCGGGCAGCGTCTCGTCGAATCTGCCCTGGACGAGCGAGAGGTGATCGCCCAGCCCGTGTCCGGAGATGAAGCCGCGCAGGCCGTCGAGGTCGGCGTCGCGAAAATCCCCCTCGTTGTGCAGGTCGCGCACGGCGTCCGTCGGTGGCATTCCCTCGAAGGTGTCGAATGCGTAGACGCGCGAGGTGCGCCCCAGCGCCTTGAGGATCGAGGCCATGAAGACCGCTGAACCGCCGCGGTAACTGCCGAACTCGAACACCGGCGCGTCCGGGGACGTCGCATAGCGCAGCACGAGGAACAGGTTGCCGAGTTTCTGGTCGGACAGCAGCGACCCGCGTGCTCTCGCGGCGCGGATGGCGTCCATGAACACGGGATCGTGGACGAGCGAGGACTGCACCAGATCGGCGAATTCCAGCCAGCACCCGCGGACGTGTCCCGCCCTGATATCTCTGCCTTGCGCCACCTGCAGCGGGTAGGCGTCCGGGTTGAACAAGGGGTCGGTGGTTTGGGTCATCGGGACGCGTTCCTGTTCGAGATGGCCGCGCGGAAGTCTGCGATGCGCGGGTCGATGATACGAAACCACAGTGGCGGAACCAGCGCCAGCAGGAACATCGTCGCGTAGCCGCCGGGCAGTTGCGGGCTGTCGGCGTGGTGCAGCAGCGCCTGGTAACGCCGGCGCGCGGTTTCGTGGTGATCGGAATGGCGCTGCAGCTGGAAAAGCAGCAGGTTGCTCAGCATGTAGTCCGAATTCCACGAGTGCAGATGCGTGGTGCGCTCGTAGCGGCCGTCGGCGTGGCGCTGGCGCTCCAGGCCGTAGTGCTCGATGTAGTTGATGATCTCCAGCGCGCAGGCGGCGAAGAAGCCCTGGGCCAGGAAGAACAGCAGACCCAGCGGCCCCAGCCACAGGGCGAACGCGGCCGCGAGCGCCAGCCACAGCAGGCTCCAGCGGATCAGTTCGTTGTCCGGGCTCCACCAGGCCTTGTCCAGCTTCGCCAGCCGCGCGGCTTCCAGACGCCAGGCGTTGGCGGTATTGCGCACCAGCGCGCGCGGCAGGAAATGCCACAGCGACTGGCCGAAGCGCGCGCTGGAGGCGTCCTCGGGCGTGGACACATGCACATGATGGCCGCGCACATGCTCGATCTTGAAACCCTGATAACCGACGCTGGTCAGCAGCAGGCCGCCGGCGATGCGTTCGTGCGCGGTGTCCTTGTGGATCAGTTCGTGGGCGACGTTGATCGCGAGCACGCCGCCGACGATGCCCTGCGAGAGCAGCCAGCCGGCGATGCCGATCGGTCCGAAGCCGGCCTGCGCGAAGTGCCCGCCCGACCAGATCAGCACGCCCAACTGCGCGGGCAGGGCGGCGAGGGTCAGCCAGCGGAACCAGCGATCCTCCTCCAGCGCCTGCGCTTCGGCGGGATCGGGATTGCGCGGGTCGTGGCCCAGCCCGTAGTCGGCGATCGGAATCAGCACGAAGAGCAAGAACAGCGGGAACCAGGCCATCAGGTCCGGCCGGCCGCTCCAGGCGCCGAGCCACGCGGCCGCCGGCATCAGCGCCGGCACCACGAACACGACCAGGAACCCGAGGCGTTTCCACAGCGACATGGGCGCAGCCTACGCCAACGGATCGCCGATTCAAGTCCTGATGATTCGAATCCTCGCGATTCGAATCCTCTCCTTGTCCTCCGGCGCCGGTGTCGCGGCCGGGGTATCCTGCGCGCTTCGCGACCCTCGACAGGATTCCACATGACCGCAGGCCAGCCGCTGCTCATCACCTTCGGGGTCTATCTGATCGCGATGATCCTGATCGGGGTCTGGGCCTGGCGCTCGACCCGCAGTTTCGACGACTACATTCTCGGCGGGCGCTCGCTGGGCAGCTATGTCACCGCGCTGTCCGCAGGCGCTTCCGACATGAGCGGCTGGCTGCTGCTGGGCCTGCCCGGCGCGCTGTATCTGGGCGGCGTGTCCGAGGCCTGGATCGCGCTGGGTCTGGTGGTCGGGGCCTGGGCCAACTGGAAATACGTCGCCGGGCCGCTGCGCGTCTACACCGAACGCACCCGCAACGCGCTGACCCTGCCGGACTACTTCACCCATCGCTTCGAGGATCGCGCGCGGGTGCTGCGGGTGTTCTCGGCGATCGTGATCCTGGTGTTCTTCGCGGTCTACTGCGCCAGCGGCATCGTCGCCGGCGCGCGCCTGTTCGAGAGCGTGTTCGGGCTGCCCTACGCCGAGGCGCTGTGGTGGGGCGCGGCGGCGACGATTCTCTACACCCTGCTCGGCGGCTTCCTCGCGGTGAGCTGGACCGACACCGTGCAGGCCTCGCTGATGATCTTCGCCCTGGTGCTCACGCCGGTGATGGTGGTGCTGGGCAGCGGCGGCGTCGAGGCCAGCCTCGCGATCATCGAACAGACCGATCCGGCCAAGCTCGACTGGTTCAAGGGCGGTGCGCTGGGCGCGGTCGGGATCGTCTCGCTGCTGGCCTGGGGCCTGGGCTATTTCGGCCAGCCGCACATCCTCGCCCGGTTCATGGCCGCCGATTCGCTGACCACCATTCCCAAGGCGCGCCGCATCGGCATGACCTGGATGGTGCTGTGCCTGTTCGGCGCGATGGCGGTGGGTTTCTTCGGCAACGCCTGGTTCGCCCAGCATCCGGACCAGCTCGGCGCGGTCGCGAAGGACCACGAGCGGGTGTTCATCCAGCTCGCCACCGTGTTGTTCAACCCATGGGTCGCGGGCGTGCTGCTGTCGGCGATCCTCGCCGCGATCATGAGCACGCTGTCGTGCCAGTTGCTGGTGTGTTCGAGCGCGCTTACCGAGGATTTCTACAAGGGCTTCGTGCGCCCGCACGCGAGCCAGCGCGAACTGGTCTGGTTCGGCCGCGCGATGGTGCTGCTGGTCGCGCTGCTGGCGATCTGGATCGCGCGCGATCCGTCCAGCAAGGTGCTCGGTCTGGTCGCCTACGCCTGGGCCGGTTTCGGCGCCGCGTTCGGTCCGGTGGTGCTGTTCTCGCTGTTCTGGGCGCGGATGACCCGCAACGGCGCGTTCGCCGGCATGCTCGCCGGCGCCGCGACCGTGATCCTGTGGAAGGAGATCGCGGTCAAGCAGTACGGCAGCGGTCTCTATGAAATGGTCCCCGGCTTCGTCGCCGCCTGCATCGCGATCCTGATCTTCAGCCGCCTCGGTCGCCCGCCTTCGGATGCGATGCAGTACACCCACAAGGGTGTGCAGGAGACGCTGAAGGTGCATGGGTACTGAGTCGCGAGGCGTGTCGGTCGTCGCGGGGGCAACGGTCGCGCGAACAGCGAATCCCCCGTCGTCCGCTTCGCGGCCGCCCGCCCCCTTTTGCAAAGGGGGCTGACGTGCGCGTTCCGTCCGTCCGGCGTTCATTCTCCATGGATGGCGACCTTGTGGCGCGGGTCGCGTCTGCCCGACCTTCGCCCCCTTTGCAAAAGGGGGCCGACATCGCGCAGCGATGGCGGGGGGATTTGCTGTTCGCGATGACTCTGCCCGATTGAGCGACCGTTTTTTTTCCCTGAGCCCATCCCCTTCGCCCGCATGCCCGCCGACACCCGCCCGCTCGCCATCGCCCTGATGGGCCCGACCGCCTCGGGCAAGACCGCGCTCGCGCTGGAATGGGCCGCGCGCCACGGCGGCGAGATCGTCAGCGTCGATTCGGCCCTGGTCTATCGCGGGCTGGACATCGGCGCGGCCAAGCCCACAGCGCAGGAGCGCGCCGCGGCGCCGCATCATCTGATCGACGTGCGCGACCCGTGGCAGGCGTATTCGGCCGCGGAGTTCGCCCGCGATGCGCGGGTCGCGGTCGACGACATCCTCGCCCGCGGCCGCCTGCCGATCCTCGCCGGCGGCACTGGCCTGTATTTCCGCGCGCTGCTGCAGGGCCTCGCGCCGATGCCCGAGGCCGATCCCGCGATCCGCGCGCAGCTCGAAGCCGAAGCCGCCGAGCGCGGCTGGCCGGCGATGCATGACGCGCTTGCGCGGATCGATCCGGAGGCCGCCGCGCGCATCCACGCCACCGATGCGCAGCGCATCCAGCGCGCGCTGGAAGTGTTCCGCCTCAGCGGCCGGCCGATCAGCGCCTGGCAGCGCGAGGCCGCCGCGCCGCGGTTCCCCTGCAGAGTGCTGAAGGTCGCGATCGCGCCGCGCGACCGCGCCGTGCTCCACGCCCGCATCGAACGCCGCTTCGATGCGATGCTCGCCGAAGGTTTCCTCGACGAGGTGCGTGCGCTGCGCGCCGTGCCCGCGCTGCGCGATCATCCGGCGCCGCTGGATCTGCCGGCGCTGCGTGCGGTCGGCTATCGCCAGGCCTGGGAGCATCTCGACGGGGCCTGCGATGCCGCGACCTTCCGCGATCGCGCGATCGCCGCCACCCGCCAGCTTGCCAAGCGCCAGCTCACCTGGCTGCGCGGGCTGCCGGATCTGCGCTGGTTCGATCCCGAAGATCGCCGCGAGGCTCTGATGTCGGCGGTCGCCGCCTTCCTGCCGGCGCCCGAGTCCATCCTGTGACCGCGCCCGCGCCTGCATCCGTGCCTGCATCCCGATCAGGCCCCGACGCTTCCTGTCGGGCGCCGGTTGTGTAAACATCGCGAAGACCGGCGATGGATCGCCGCGTCGCGCGATGACCGGGGGGAGGGGCCGGCGCATCGCGACACATGGATTCGTACCGGGCCTGCCCCGGATTGGTCTCGGCCGCACGTTCCCACGCCCTTCACTCAGGCATTCTTCACTCAGGTATTCAAACACGCATGTTCCAGCCCATAACAAGACCCAAAACGGGGAGCACCATGTCGAAGGGGCAGTCTCTGCAGGATCCGTTCCTGAACGCCTTGCGCCGCGAGCGCGTTCCGGTGTCGATCTATCTCGTCAACGGCATCAAGCTGCAGGGCACCATCGAGTCCTTCGACCAGTTCGTGGTCCTGCTGCGCAACACCGTCAGCCAGATGGTCTACAAGCACGCGATCTCCACCGTGGTCCCGGCCCGCAACGTGCGCGTCGGCCCCGGCGGCGGCTACGTGCATTCCGTTCCCGATCACGAGGACGGCCCGCCCGGCAGCGGGCGTCACGCCCACGATCACGACGACGACCACGACGACGACTGATCCGTCCGCCGGTCGCCATGAGCCTGTTCCACGGCTCCAGCGACCGCCTGACGCATCCGGCCGCTGCGGCGCGAACCCGCCGCATGCGGCCCGACGCATCGAACGCCGCTGCAGCGCGCAGACGCCGCACGCGGCATACTGTCCTGCCCCGCTTCCCCCGAGTGCCCCGGCTTGTTCGAACGATCCCGCAAGGGCGAAACCGCACTGTTGATCCAGCCGCATGCCGGCGGCCCGCCCGAGGCCGATGTCCTCGAAGAGTTCGCCGATCTGGCCCGCTCGGCCGGGGCCACGGTCGCGGCCCTGCTGCATGCGCGGATCGATCGCCCCAACGCCGCGATCCTGATCGGCAGCGGCAAGCTGGAGGAGGCCAGGGCCGCGGCCGACGCCACCGGCGCCGATCTGGTGCTGGTCAACCACACCCTCAGCCCGGTGCAGGAGCGCAACCTCGAGAAGGCGCTCGGCCGGCGCGTGGTCGACCGCACCGGGCTGATCCTCGACATCTTCGCCCAGCGCGCGCGCAGCCATGAAGGCAAGCTGCAGGTCGAACTGGCCCAGTTGCGGCACATGGCCACGCGCCTGGTCCGCGGCTGGACCCATCTGGAGCGCCAGCGCGGCGGTGCGATCGGCCTGCGCGGCCCCGGCGAAACCCAGCTCGAAACCGACCGCCGCCTGCTGCAGAAGCGGGTCGAACAACTCCAGCGCCGGCTGGAGAAGGTCGAAGTCCAGCACGGCCAGATGCGCCGCGCCCGGGTTCGCAGCGAACTGCCGCGAGTCGCGCTGGTGGGCTACACCAACGCCGGCAAATCCACGCTGTTCAACGCCCTCACCGGCGCCGAGGCCTACGCCGCGGACAAGTTGTTCGCGACCCTCGACCCGACCGTGCGCCGGATCGCGCTGCCCGGCGCCAGTCTGGTGCTGGCCGACACCGTCGGCTTCGTCCGCGATCTGCCGCACGAACTGGTCGCGGCGTTCCGTTCGACCCTGTCCGAAGCGCGCGAAGCCGACCTGCTGCTGCACGTGGTCGACGCCGCCGATCCGCATCGCGACGAGCGCATCGCCCAGGTCGACGCGGTGCTCGCCGAGGTCGGCGCGGGCGACATCCCGCAGTTGCTGGTGTTCAACAAGATCGACCGGATCGAAGGCGCCGCGCCGCGCCACGACCGCCCGATGCCGCAGGTCGCCGAGGACGGCGAGGACGCCGCGCAGCTCGACGGAGCGGGGCAGGTGGCCGGTCATGGTCTGGAGGAGATCGGCCGCGAACGGGTCTGGCTCTCGGCCCGCGACAACCTCGGGCTCGATCTGCTGCGCGAGGCCCTGGTCGCGCGCCTGGGCGTGCGCCGGGTGATCGGCCGCGTGCGCCTGCGGGCGCGGGCCGGCCGCCTGCGCGCGCGCCTCTACGCGCTGGAGGCGGTGCGCACCGACCATCACGAGGACGACGGCGGCTGGACCCTGGAGGTCGATCTGCCCCTCGGCGACGCCGAACGTCTGGCCGCCGGTCCCGGCGGCGACGCGCTCGAACCGCTGCTGCCCCGGGGCGAGGACGCCGACACCTTGTAAACTCCCACCCTCGCCCGCATTCCTGCCGGGCGCATCGTCACTGATGTACCCCCTCTTTGGAGCAGGCATGGCCTGGAATACCCCCGGCAAGGGCAATTCGAACGATTCCTCGTCGGGCGGCGGCTCCGGCGGCAACCGCAATTCCTGGAAACCCCGGCGCGGCGGTCGCGGCGGCGGCGGCGGTTTCGACGACATCCTCGATCGCCTGCGCGGCGCATTCGGCGGCATGGGCGGCGGCGGCAGCGGCAGCCCGCTGCGCTGGGTCGCGGTCGTCCTCGGCCTGTGGCTGATCTTCAGCAGCTTCATCCTGATCACCGAACAGGAGCGCGGCGTGGTCCTGCGCTTCGGCAAGTTCGACCGCATCCTCGACCCGGGCCCGGGCTTCAAGCTGCCGTGGCCGATCGAGACCGTGCAGAAGGTCAACGCCACCGAGATCAAGACCTACGGCACCCGCGTCCCGGTGCTGACCAGCGACGAGAACATCGTCGAGGTCGAGATCAACGTCCAGTACCGCATCGGCAATCCGCGCCAGTTCCTGTTCGGCACTTTCGACAGCATCAAGGTGCTGGAAGAAGCGACCCTCAGCTCGGTGCGCGAGCAGGTCGGTCGTTCCCAGCTCGACACCGTGCTCGGCTCGCGCGACGCGCTCGCGGTCGCCGCGCGCACCCGCCTGCAGCGCTCGCTTGAGGCCTATCGCACCGGTCTGGTGGTCACCGAACTGAACCTGCAGAACGCGCGTCCGCCCGAAGAAGTGAAACCGGCGTTCGACGACGTGAACTCGGCACAGCAGGACAAGGACCGCCTGATCAGCGAAGCCCGCGCCTACGCCGCCAAGATCGTGCCCGAGGCGCGAGGCGAAGCGGCCCGCACCCGCACCGTCGCCGAAGGCTACAAGACCGCCTCGATCGCGCGCGCCACCGGTGACGCCACCCGCTTCTCGCTGCTGCTGCAGCAGTACCGCGGCGCGCCCGAAGTCACCCGCAAGCGCCTGTGGCTGGAGACCGTGCAGGAAGTGCTGGCCCAGAACCGCAAGCTAGTCGGCGGCGACAGCCGTCAGCTGCTGTATCTGCCGGCCGGGCCCGAACGCACCGGCGGCAGCGCGCCGCCGCCGCCTCCGCCCACGCTGGTCGCGCCCGCCGTGAACGCCACACCCGAACAGACCCCCACCCGCAACGTGCGCCCGGCGCGCGATGGAGGCGGCCGATGAAACTCCCCGTCTGGATCGCCATCGCGATCGCTGCCGTGTTCCTGCTGTTCGGCTCGGTGTTCGTGGTCCGCGAAGGCCATACCGCGGTCGTGCTCAACCTCGGCAAGATCGTGCGCTACGACCTCAAGCCCGGCCTGCACTTCAAATGGCCGCTGATCGAAACCCCGCGCATCTTCGACGCCCGCCCGCAGGTGCTCCCGGCCGAGACCGAGCGTTACCTGACCCTCGAACAGAAGGACGTCAGCGTCGACTACTTCGCGATCTGGCAGATCCGCGACAGCCGCGCCTTCTTCCGCGCCACCGCGGGCAACCAGGCCGGCGCCGTCGACCGTCTCGCCCCGATCATCAAGGACGCGCTGCGCAACGAGATCAACTCGCGCACGCTGTCGCAGGTCGTCTCCGGCGCGCGCACCAAACTCGCCAGCACCCAGCTCGACGAAATCAACAAGGCCACCGCCACCCTCGGCGTGCGCATCGTCGACCTCCGCATCAAGCGGATCGATCTGCCCGAAGACAGCCGCGTGATCGACGACGTCTACAACCGCATGCGCGCCCAGCGCCAGCAGGTCGCCAGCAAGCTGCGCGCCGAAGGCGAGGAGCAGGCCAACCAGATCCGCGCCGAGGCCGACCGCGAACGCACGGTGGTGCTGGCCGAGGCCGAGCGCGACGCGCAGAAACTGCGCGGCGAAGGCGACGCCGAAGCCGCCCGCATCTACGGGGAAGCCGCCAACGCCGATCCCTCGTTCTTCGCCTTCCAGCGCAGCCTGGAGGCCTACCGCCGCTCGTTCCAGGACGGCAACGCGGTGATCGTGCTCGACAAGGACGACCCGTTCCTGCAGTACATGCGCAGCGATCGCTGAGGCCGCCGCGATGTCCGACCTGTGGGCCGCCCTGGCCCTC
>JBIJBH010000111.1:0-8977 GCA_044345315.1 Lysobacteraceae bacterium | reverse complement strand
TCAGGTCATCCAGTTGCTGCACGCCGAGAACGGCGGAAAGGCGCACAGCATGCTGGCGATCAACGACGAAACCGACGGCATGCAGCTCGACGTCATGCAGCGTTCGGAACGGATGAGCGCGATCCGTAAGCTCGACGAGGCCGCTGCGCAGGCCGCGATGAAGGACATGCGCGACAAGGGTCAACTCTCCCGCAATCGGGTTCGCCTCGGCACCACCCAGGATGGCGCCGCCGCGCTGAGTCTCGCCGACGCCCGCGGGCGGCCGCGGATGATGCTGCTGGTATCCGCCGACGGCGAGCCGAGTATCCGGATGTTCGACGACAACGGCCAGGTCGCGAAAACGATTCGTCTGGATACAGAAACCACGGCCGCGGGGAAGACGCCGTGATCCGCAGCGTGGGCGCATTCTCGATCCTGACCCTGCGAATCGCGCTCTCGGCCTGGTTGCTGCTGGTCGTGCTCTCGGCCTTCTTCGGCTTCGCCTTCGATGTCGCCTTTCGCGGCGACATGGCCCACGGGCTGTCGGCCGCCTTCCTCGCTGCGCTGATCGTTTTTCCGCCCGTCGCGCTGTGCTGGGCGCTCTGGTGCGCCTGGCGCCAGAGCAAGGCGCTGGCGGACATCGACGGGGGGCCGGAACTGCTCTCGGTCGGGTGCCGGAAGTCCATTCATGTCGAACTGCAGGCCGTACAGGCGCTGCGGGTCGCCGAGAGCACGCTGCGATCGGTCCTGGTCGTCACGCGACTGCAGGCCAACGATCTGGGCCTCGCCGCGCGCGTGTCCGACATCGCCGGATCGAACGCGCTGTGGTCGTGGCGGCACGAGGGCAATCTGGCGCTGACCGTATCGGCGGAAGGCGAGAATCGTTCCGTGCTGCGGATCGCCATCGATCCGGTCCATGTCTGGATCCATGGCCTGTTCGCGGTGGACGGCGGACGCTGCGCGCAGCGCATGCAGAACTACGAACGCGCACTGCTCGACCGGATCCGCGCCCAATCCGCGGTCCTCGACGATGCCCGGCGGCTGGAAACCACCCGGGCGCGCCGTTCCGAAGCGCAACTGGCGATGCTGCGCGCGCACGTCGAGCCGCACTTCATCTTCAACACGCTCGCCCATGTCCGCGCGAGCCTGGGCCCGAACGACGGCATCGCGGCATCGATGCTCGATGCGCTGGTCGAGTTCCTCCGCTGCAATTCGCTCGCGCTCAACGGCGACGACACTGCGCTGCGCGAAGAACTGGCGATGGTGCAAGGCTACATGCGCATCATGGATTTCCGGCTCGGCGATCGACTGCGTTACGCGGTCGAATGTCCGCCGGCGCTGCTGGATCGCCGCGTGCCCGCGGCATGCGTGCTGGTGCTTGCCGAGAACGCGGTGAAGCACGGCATCGAGCGCAGCCCGGAAGGCGGTGGGATCGCGGTGCGGGTCGAATCGGCCGATGACGGTGGCCTGGTGATTTCCGTCGCCAACGACGGTCCGCCGTTCGAGGTCGCCGGCGGTGGCCGGGGCGGGCTGAGCAATCTGCAGGAGCGCATCGCGATGCTCCATGGCGCATCGCGACCGCTGGAGATCGAGCACCCGGAGGCCGGCGGCACCCGAGTGACGATCGTGCTGCCGCCGCCTGCGGCGGCCGACGCGCGAACCGAGGTGGAAGCGGCATGATCGGAGGGTCTGTGCGCAGGGCCGGCGAGTGGATCCTGGTCGTCGAGGACGAGCCGCGCCTGCGCGATGCGCTGGCCGGGCTGCTGACGCGGATGGCGGCGGATTTCGGGCCGGTGCGGGTCGCGGCATCCGCGGAACAGGCGCTGACGCTGTGCGCCGACGACGTTCCGGCGCTGGCCTTCGTCGATATCCGGATGCCGGGCATGTCCGGGCTCGAATTGGCGGAGCTGATCGCAGAGGACACGCGCACGGTGTTCGTGACCGCGCACCAGGATCATGCGGTGGACGCCTTCGCCCGCGGGGCGGTGGACTATCTGCTCAAACCCGTCTCGGCCGAACGTCTGCAGGCCTGTCTGGACCGGCTGCGCAGGCGCGATCGCGCGGCGGCGGGAGCGCTGCGCGAGACGCTGCGCGCATTGTCCGTGGCGCCCGCGCCTGCGCCGCTGCGCTGGCTCACCGCCAGCTCCGGACGCCGGACCCATCTGATCGGCGTCGATGACATCGTGTATCTGAAATCGGACACCAAGTACACGCGCCTGGTCTGCCGCGACAGTCAGCATCTGGTCGAGGAGTCGCTGAAAGGGATCGTGGCCCGTCTCGATCCGGAGCAATTCCGCCAGGTGCATCGCTCGGCCGCGGTCAATCTGCGCGAAGTGCTGCTCGTGGAGCGCGACGACGACGGCTGGTGAGATTCCGGCATCACGCCGACACAGTGCGGATCAGCGCGTCCTACCTGCGCGAACTGCGCATGTTCCTGGTCTGAGCCGGCCTCAGCGCCGCGGTTCCGGCGCAACTGCGCGCGGGATGCCGATACCGGAGGCATCGAACGCGGCCTTGATCCGCTCCTGCAGCGCGGCGCGGGTGGCCAGGAAGTCGGCATTCGCGACGTGGCAGACGATCGCCAGATCCACGCCGGCGCGGCCGAGCGCCTGCACCATCACCGCGGGCGCGGGATCGGCCAGGACGCGCGCATCGGCGCGGATCGCGTCCAGCGCAGCGGTGCGCGCGGTTTCGATGTCGCTGTCGTAGTCGATTCCGACCAGGATCTCGATCCGGCGGGTGTCGCCGGGCGTGTGATTGACGATCGGCGAGGCGGTGATGAGGCTGTTGGGCAGGGTGATCGTCTGGTTGTCGGCGCCGCGCAGCACGGTCTGGAAGATGCTGACCGACTCGACCCGGCCGCTCATGCCGCCGATGGTGACCATATCGCCGACCCGGAACGGTTTGAGCGTGACCAGACCGACGCCCGAGGCGACGTTCGACAGCGATTCCTTCAGCGCCAGACCGATCGCGAGCCCGGCCGCGCCGAGGATCGCGAAGGCCGAGGACACCGGTACGCCGAACACCTGCAGCACCGCGAGGACCACCACGACCAGCAGGCCGACATAGACCAGTTTGCGCAGGAACATCGCCGCGGTGGCGTCGATGCCCGCGCGGCGCAGCGCAGCTTCGGCAAGACGCGCGATCTTCTTCGCCAGACGGGTGCCGATGTACAGCAGCACCAGCGCGGCGAGCAGGCGCAGGCCCCATTCGCTCAGCAGCGCGGGCCAATCGCGGTGGTCCAGCCAGTCGATCCAGCGTTCAAACATGTGTCGAATGTATCAGAGTCGCCGCTTCTCGAGGCTGCTGTCGACCGTCCGCGGCGCGGGGATCCGGGATCGATGCGCGCAGGTCATGTCGGTGCATAGAGGCAGTGCAGGATGCGCCAGACGTCCGGCCCGCGGACGAGCTGCAGCAGGTCGAACCTGTGACCTGCGCGCGCCTGAGCGCTTGCGATGTCTCCGTGGATCGCATGCACCTCGATTTCGACGTCATCGAATCGCGCCGCGTCTCCGAGCCCGAGTCCCGCCTCGGTCGCGGCGATCATTTCGTCGCGCTGCAGGCAATTGAGATACCGCGGGCCGCCCTCGCGGTCCTGCGCGAGCCTCCGTTTGATCAGCGAGCCATGCAGGCAATCCGCCATCGCCGCGTGATCGCCGCGATACCAGCTCGTCATGTAGGTCTCCACGACCTTGCGGATGGCTTCGGTGTCGGTCATCGGTTGATTCCGCAGGAAGGTTCAGACCGCGGCGATGAGCTCGACTTCCAGCAGCCAGTCCGGCGAGCCCAGGGCATCGACCACGACGAGCGTGCTGGCGGGAGCGGCCTCGCCGTAATGACTCGAGCGGACTTCCATCAGTTCTCCGATGAGGTTCGCATCGGTGACGAAGATCGTCGCCTTCACCGCCCGCGAAAAATCCGAGCCGTAGTGGCGCAGGATAGCGCCCAGATTCGCGAACACCTGTTCCGCCTGGGCCGTCATGCTGCCGTGGCCGACCGTATTGCCCTGCGCATTCCGCGCCACTTGGCCGGAAATGAACAGCAGAGAGGTGCCCGCCGGCACGATCGCGACCTGAGAAAAGCGTCCGTCTGGCGGAGCGACGACTTCCGGATTCTCGCACTTGATCATGATGCGTGTTCCTCGCTGCGGTTGTGGTGCGATCCGGACTCAGCCGGCCTTGAACTTGGCCAGCCGCAGCCAGGTGTCGACCACGGTGTCGGGATTGAGCGAGACCGACTCGATGCCTTCCTGCATCAGCCACTCGGCGAGGTCGGGGTGATCGCTCGGGCCCTGACCGCAGATGCCGACGTACTTGCCCTTGCGCTTCGCGGCCTGGATCGCCATCGACAGCATCTTCTTGACCGCCGGGTTCCGCTCGTCGAACAGGTCGGCGACGATCGCCGAGTCGCGATCGAGACCGAGCGTGAGCTGGGTCATGTCGTTGGAGCCGATCGAGAAACCGTCGAAGATGTCGAGGAATTCGTCTGCGAGCAGCGCGTTCGAGGGCACTTCGCACATCATGATGATCTTCAGGCCTTCCTTGCCCTGTTCGAGGCCGTTCTCGCGCAGGACCTCGATCACCTTGCGGCCTTCCTCCAGGGTGCGCACGAACGGGATCATCACCCAGCAGTTGTCCAGTCCCATCGTCTCTCGGACCTTGCGCACCGCGCGGCATTCCAGCGCGAACGCGTCGCGGAACGAGGGGTCGATGTAGCGCGAAGCGCCGCGGAACCCGATCATCGGGTTCTCTTCGTGCGGTTCGTAGCGGGCACCGCCGATGAGATTGGCGTATTCGTTCGACTTGAAGTCCGACAGACGCACGATCACCGGATTGGGCGCGGCCGAAGCGGTGATCGTGGCGATGCCCTCGGCGAGACGGTCGACGTAGAAATCGACCGGGCTGGCGTAGCCGGCCATGCGCGCGTCGATCTTCCGCTTCGTGTCGCTGTCCTGTTCGGCGTATTCGAGCAGGGCCTTGGGATGCACGCCGATGTGGCTGGCGATGATCATCTCCAGCCGCGCCAGACCGATGCCGGCGTTGGGCAGCATCGCGAAATCGAACGCGCGCTCGGGGTTGGCGACGTTCATCATGATCTTCAGCGGCGCCGGCGGCATGTTGTCGAGATCGGTGACGATCCGCTCGAACGGCAGCTCGGTGTCGTAGATGAAACCGGTGTCGCCCTCGGCGCAGCTGATCGTCACCGGCTGGCCGTCCTGCACGCTGTCCAGCGCGTTGCCGGTGCCGACCACCGCCGGCACGCCCAGCTCGCGGGCGATGATCGCGGCGTGGCAGGTACGGCCGCCGCGGTTGGTGACGATCGCCGCGGCGCGCTTCATCACCGGTTCCCAGTCGGGATCGGTCATGTCGGCGAACAGCACGTCGCCGGCCTGCACGCGGTTCATGTCGGCCAGAGAACGGACCACGCGCGCGGTGCCGCTGCCGATCTTGTGGCCGATCGCGCGGCCTTCGCAGATGATGTCGCCGCGGCGGAGCAGGGTGTAGCGTTCGATCTGGGTGGCGTGGGCGCGCGATTTCACGGTTTCGGGGCGCGCCTGGACGATGAAGAGCTTGCCGGTGATGCCGTCCTTCGCCCATTCCACGTCCATCGGCCGGCCGTAGTGGCGTTCGATGGTCAGCGCCTGCCGCGACAGCTCGTGCACGTCCTCGTCGCTGATCGAGAAACGGTTGCGCAGCTCGGTCGGGGTGTCCTCGTTGCGGACGCGCTCGCCGGCGCGGTCGGAATAGACCATGCGGATCTGCTTGCTGCCCAGCGCGCGGCGCAGGATCGCCGGCTTGCCCTGCTGCAGCGTCGGTTTGTAGACGTAGAACTCGTCGGGGTTCACCGCGCCCTGGACCACGTTCTCGCCGAGGCCGTAGCTGGCGGTGACGAAGACCACGTCGCGGAAACCGGACTCGGTGTCGAGCGTGAACAGCACGCCCGACGCGCCGACATCCGAACGCACCATCAACTGCACGCCCGCGGAGAGGAACACGTCTTCGTGCTTGAAACCGTGATGGACGCGGTAGGCGATGGCGCGGTCGTTGTAGAGGCTGGCGAAGACTTCCTTGACCCGATGGACCACGTCGTCGGCGCCGCTCACGTTCAGGAATGTCTCCTGCTGGCCGGCGAAGGAGGCGTCGGGCAGGTCCTCGGCGGTGGCCGAGGACCGCACCGCGACCGCGATGTCGATCCCTCCGTTCTCGGCACAGAGCTGCGCATAGGCGGTACGGATGTCGCGATCCAGGTCCGGCTGCAGCGGGGCGTCGATCACCCAGCCGCGGATTTCGGCGCCGGCGGCGTTCAGCGCGGGCACGTCGTCGACATCGAGGGTCGCGAGCTTGTCGTAGATGCGCTGGTGCAATTGGTTGTGGGCGATGAAGGCCTTGAAGGCTTCGGCGGTGGTGGCGAAACCGCCCGGCACCGAGACCCCGAGCTCGGCCAGATGGCCGATCATTTCGCCGAGGGAGGCGTTCTTGCCGCCGACGCGGGCGAGGTCGGACAGGCGCAGCGCCTGCAGCCAGAGGATGTTCTCGTTCAAGGCGGGGCTCCGGGCGGGCGCGGCAGGGCGCCGGGGAAAGCGTTATTTTAACAAGACCCGGGCCTTCGCCGCCCTTCGACTTGGGTCCGCGTTCGCATGAGTACAGTCCGTCCGGTGTTCTACGTCTCCGATGGCACCGGCATCACCGCCGAAACCATCGGCCACAGCCTGCTGACCCAGTTCACCGGGACCCAGTTCCGCACCGACCGCCTGCCGTTCGTGGACACCGAGGACAAGGCCGCCGAGGCCGCCGCGCGTATCCGCGCCGCCGGCGAGGCCTGCGGCAGCCGCCCGATCGTGGTCAATTCCTGCGTCGATGCCCGCCTGACCGCGCGCCTGGCCGAGAGCGGGGCGCTGATGCTGGACGTGTTCGCGCCGTTCATCGAGCCGCTGGAGCGCGAACTCGGCGTGCAGCGCCAGTCGCGGGTGGGGCAGGCCCACGGCATGGTCGATTTCGAGACCTACCACCGGCGCATCAACGCGATGAACTTCGCCCTGACCCACGACGACGGGGTCGCGACCAATTACGACGAGGCCGACGTGATCCTGGTCGCCGTCTCGCGGGCCGGCAAGACCCCGACCTGCATCTATCTGGCCATGCATCACGGGGTGAAGGCGGCCAACTACCCGCTGACCGACGAGGACCTGGAGCACGACCGCCTGCCGCCGCGGCTGCGCCCGCATCGGGCCAAGCTGTTCGGACTGACCATCGACCCGATCCGGCTGCAGCAGATCCGCCAGGAGCGGCGGGCCAATTCGCGCTACGCGCAACTGGACACCTGCAAACGCGAGGTCGCCGCCGCCGAATCCATGCTGCGCGCCGAGCGCATTCCCACGCTCAGCACGACCCATACCTCGATCGAGGAGATCGCGAGCAAGGTGATGACGACGCTGGGGATCCACCGCGAGATGTTCTGAGCCCTGAACCGAAGGCGCTGAGGCGGGCGGGCGGCGGCAAAAGACACCCGCATGTTCCGCGCGTTGGCGCGATCCGTCAATCCTGTTGCGGAACCGGCGCGATGTGTAGGATCGGCCCATGTCCCAGGTCATCGCCCGTCCCGTTCTCGCCCCCCGCGTCAACCGCTTCACGTGGTTGATGGGCCTGTACGCGGAGAACCATCAGCGCCTGCAGCGCCTGTTCCATCCAGATGGTCTCGCCGAGGGCCGCCATGTCTCGTCGGTGGGCGACGGCCTCGATCTGCACCTGCACATCCTCGCGCAGCACGCCTACACCACCGAGCTTCGCCTGAGTTACGCGATGCTCGATCCGCTGACCGGCGAGCCCGACCCGTCGGCCTACGTGCGTCTGTATCGCGATACCCGTCAGGCCGAAGCCACCCACTGCTACGTCGGCCGCCGCTGGCAGGACGCGATCGGCCTCGACGCCGCACCGGCCGTGATCCTCGACCACCGCCTGCGCATGAACACGTTTCTCGGGAAGTGGCTGCAGTATCTCGGCGAGCGGGGGCACGGGGTGGGGACGTTGGTGCTATGCGAAGTCGATGCGGCGGCGAGCGTCGCGAACGATTGATCCGCCGCATTCGCTCAGATATCCGCTCGATCACGCATCGATCGCGCACGAAAACGACGAAGCCCGCTTTCGCGGGCTTCGTCGTTCTTGAAAGTTGGCGTCCCCACGGGGATTCGAACCCCGGTCGCTACCGTGAAAGGGTAATGTCCTAGGCCTCTAGACGATGGGGACGTCGGTGGAACTCTTCACTTTCGAACCGGCTTAGGGAGTTCGGAAGTTGGTGGAGCCAGCCGGGATCGAACCGGCGACCTCTTGCATGCCATGCAAGCGCTCTCCCAGCTGAGCTATGGCCCCACTGCTGGAGACGCGAAAGTCTAGGGGGCGTTTTCGGGATCGTCAAGCGTCGCTGAACCGAAATGTCATGGGCCCTGCGAGTCGGGCCGCCCGGGCGGGCTCACCACAGGGCGTCACGCAGCTTGTACCAGGCCATCGCGGCGACCAGCAGCGGGGTGCGGAGCGCGCGACCGCCGGGGAAATCGCGGTGCGGGATGCGCGCGAACAGGTCGAGACGGGCGCTCTGGCCGCGCACGGCCTCGGCGATCACGCGCCCGGCAAGGCCGGCGGCGGCGACGCCGTGGCCGGAGAAGCCCTGCGCGAAATAGACGTTGTTCCGGCCGATCCGGCCCCAGTACGGGGCGCGGTTGAAGCTGATGTCGATGGTGCCGCCCCAGACGTATTCGAAATCCTCGTCGGCCAGCTGTGGGAACACCCGACGCATGCGCCGGGCCATCACCCAGGGCAGGTTGGGCGGCTGCAGATTGGAATAGCTGGCGCGGCCGCCGAACAGCAGGCGGTGGTCCGCGCTGCGCCGGAAATAGTCCAGCGCCCAGTTGATGTCGGCGACCGCCATGTCGTTGCCGATCAGGGCACGGGCGCGATCCTCGCCCAGCGGCCGGGTGGCGGCGATGTAGGTGCCGACCGGCATG
>JBIJBH010000110.1:0-9007 GCA_044345315.1 Lysobacteraceae bacterium | reverse complement strand
GTAGCGCGGGATCGGGCCTCCGGCCGCGACCCGCGCGCGAACGATCCGGGCGAAGCCCGGCCCGTTCGCCGGTTCGGACGGAGCGTCCGAACCGCCGGCACATCCGTGTGCCGGTTCGAGTCAAACGCGGGATCGGGCCTCCGGCCGCGACCCGCGCGCGAACGATCCGGGCCAAGCCCGGCCCGTTCGCCGGTTCGAGCGGGGCCGCTCGAACCGCCGGCACATCCGTGTGCCGGAAGGCCGGCTCCGGCAATGCATCAAGGCGGTACGAAGTTTCAACGGTTTCAGCGCAGTACCCGTTTCAAGCACAGCTCCACACATAACTAGACGAGGACACGGACATGGCATATTTCGAATTGGTCGAGAAGATGGCGCCGAACGCCGTCATCAAGGTCATCGGCGTGGGCGGCGGCGGCGGCAACGCCGTGGCCCACATGGTCAACGGCAGCATCGAGGGCGTCGAGTTCATCACCGCGAACACCGATTCGCAGGCGATCAAGAACTGCGGCGCCAAACTGCAGCTCCAGCTCGGCGGCAACGTCACCAAGGGTCTGGGCGCGGGCGCCAATCCCGAGGTCGGCCGTCAGGCCGCGCTCGAGGACCGCGAACGCATCATGGACGCCCTGCAGGGCGCGGACATGGTGTTCATCACCGCCGGCATGGGCGGCGGCACCGGCACCGGCGCCGCGCCGGTCGTGGCCCAACTCGCGAAGGAAATGGGCATCCTCACCGTCGCGGTGGTCACCAAGCCGTTCCCGTTCGAGGGCCGCCGGCGCATGCAGGTGGCGCTCAAGGGCATCGAGGAGCTGTCGCACCACTGCGATTCGCTGATCACGATCCCGAACGAGAAGCTGATCACCGTGCTCGGCCGCAACGCGACCATGATCCAGGCGTTCCGCGCCGCCAACGACGTGCTGCAGGGCGCGGTGCAGGGCATCGCCGACCTGATCGTGCGCCCGGGCCTGATCAACGTCGACTTCGCCGACGTGCGCACGGTGATGAGCGAGATGGGTCTGGCGATGATGGGCACCGGCAGCGCCCGCGGCGACGACCGCGCGCAGGCCGCGGCCGAGTCGGCGATCAACAACCCGCTGCTCGACGACGTGAATCTGGCCGGCGCCAACGGCATCCTGGTCAACATCACCGCCGGCCCGGACTTCACCATGGCCGAGTTCGACGAGGTCGGCCGCACCATCGAGGGCTTCGCCTCCGAGGATGCGACCGTGGTCATCGGCACCGTGCTCGATCCGGACATGCAGGACGAAGTGAAGGTGACGGTCGTCGCCACCGGCCTCAATCGCACGGTCGCCCGCCAGCCGCTGCGCGATCGCGAGGAGGCCTACGCTCCGACCCGTCGCCCGCAGGTGCAGCTCATCAATACCCAGGGCCGCCGCGACGGCAGCACCGGCATGATGGTCGACGAGCCGGCGCCGAGCTTCGGTCACGGCGGCGGCATCGCCGCGCACCTGCGCGGTCGCGCCCCGGCCGATCCGCAGCAGAGCCCGGCCGCGGCGGATTTCGGCAGCGACAGCAGCTATCTGGATATTCCCGCCTTCCTGCGTCGCCAGGCGGACTGACCCGCCGCCATCGGTCACACCTGCCGCACGGCCGTCCGTCCGTGCGGCGGGGATCCCTTTCCGCCGGGCCTCCGGGCCCGGCGGGCTTTCTCGCCTCCAGCCTGAACGGCCGGATGTTGCGGTGCGGGAACAGTGCGTCGCTTGCGTTCAGGTTCAGGCGAGCGCGTGCTAATCTCGCCCACCTGCCTTGCGAAACCCGCCTGATTTCCGGCCTCGCCGCAGCGCTCCGCATCCCGTCACCGTACGCCCAGCGCCCACCCACGTCGATCATGGTCCAGCAACGCACCCTCCAGAACACCATCCGCGCCACCGGCGTCGGGCTGCACAGCGGCGAAAAGGTGTTCCTGACCCTGCGTCCGGCCCCCGTCGACACCGGCATCGTGTTCCGCCGCGTGGATCTGGAACCGGTCGCCGAAATTCCCGCCCGCGCCGATCTGGTCACCGAGACCATGCTCTGCACCGGCCTCGCCCGCGACGGCGGCAAGGCGATGACCGTCGAACACCTGATGTCGGCCATGGCCGGCCTCGGCATCGACAACGCCTACGTCGACCTCTCCGCGCCCGAAGTGCCGATCATGGACGGCTCCTCCGGCCCGTTCGTATTCCTGCTGCAGTCGGCCGGCATCGTCGAGCAGCGCGCGCCCAAGCGTTTCATCCGCATTCTCTCCCCGATCGAAGTGCGCGACGGCGACAAGGTCGCCCGGTTCGAGCCATACGACGGTTTCCGCCTCGATTTCACCGTCGATTTCGATCATCCGGCGATTCCGACCTCGCGTTCGCGCGCGGTGGTCGAGTTCTCGACCGAGAACTACATCCGCGAAGTCAGCCGCGCCCGCACCTTCGGGTTCATGCGCGATCTGGAGTTCATGCGCGAGCGCAACCTCGGCCTCGGCGGCTCGATGGACAACGCGATCGTGCTCGACGAATTCCGCGTGCTCAACGACGACGGCCTGCGCTACGCCGACGAATTCGTCCGCCACAAGATCCTCGACGCGGTCGGCGATCTGTATCTGGCCGGGCATCCGATCCTCGGTGCCTACATCGGCTACAAGTCCGGTCACGCCCTCAACAACAAGCTCGTCCGCGCCCTGCTGGCGCAGCGCGAAGCCTGGGCGCTGACCACCTTCGAGGACGCGACACCGTCCCCGGTCGCCTTCGGCGAACCGCGGCTGGCCTGAGCCCCGCCCGGCGCCAGCGCCGCCGGCCGTCGACCTGAACGGCCACGGGCAATTGCCCGATCCGTGAAACCGGAACGATGGTTTCACGAAAACTTAACGAAAAAGCCCTGCCTTCTTAACCCGCCGCCGTTCCACGGCCGGTAGCATGCGCCCTTCGTGTCCATCGGATCGGTCCCCAAACGGGAATCGCCCCGGCGGGCGGACATCAGGATGGGTCCTCCCGGTTCGGTTCGTCCCGGGAAGCGAGCGCGGCAGCGAAGGCGTCATGCGCGGCCGCGGAAAGGGGAGGGGGCGTCGGTTTCGGGGCATCCGCCGTGTCGTACCGCGGTTTCAGCGGTTCGCGCGCGGTCCGCACCACCAGCGCGTCGACTTCCAGCCCGAGGGAACGGGCGGTGTCCAGGAGCCCGGTCGCGGCCAGCCGCAGTTTGGCGTGCCACAGCGGAGCGTCCACGAGGTAAACGAGTCTTCCGCGATCCACGTTCGCCAGCCGCACATGCGCGGCGAGCGCGGGCGGAAGGCAGGGAAGGAGCTGTCGATCCAGCGTTTCCAGCCACAGCGCCCGGCGCAGCACCAGCGTCCGCCCCGGGTCGCCGGCCTCCTCGCCCAGCAGGGCGTCGAGCGCCGCCTGCGGTCCTGCAGGTCGGGTGGAAGCGGCGTCGGATCGCGAACGAGACATAGAACCGATGACTGTACACAGCTTGACTCTGCTTGGCTTGACCCAGCATGCGCATCGTCATGCCGTCGCCGCCTCGCACGCGGTTCAGACGACTGCCGTGCATACCTGGCAACGCCTGCGTCCGCTCGCCGAACGCGCCGCGGAACGCGGCCGCCACGCGATGCGCACCCAGCCGGCCTATTCGGCCGTCGCCCTGCTCACGGTCGGCGCGCTGTTCGGTACCACCGGCCAGTTCTGGCTGCACGATGCCGAATACACCCGGCTCAAGGCCGAAGTCTCGACCCAGCGCGACACCCTGGAAGCCACCCGCCGCGAGGCCCAGCGCGAGGTCAACGCACTCGCCGCACGTCTCGGCGAACTGCAGGCGGAGGCCAGCCGTCTCAACGCGCTCGGCGAGCGCCTGACCCGCGTCGCCCAGCTCGGCGACGGCGAGTTCGACTTCGACAAGCCGGTCGGCGTCGGCGGCGCCGGCCCGGTCCGCGACATGCCGGCGACCGAGCTGCGTACCGATCTGGCCGCGCTCGATGCGCGCCTGCATCGTTCCGGCAGCCAGCTGTCGGTGCTGGAAGCGCTGCTGTTCAACCGCGAACTGGACAAGAACACGCTGCCCACCGGGCACCCGATCGCCAACAGCTACATCACCTCCGGCTACGGCTATCGCGCCAACCCGCTCGGCGGCGGCAGCCAGTACCACAAGGGCGTCGATTTCGAGGCCGATATCGGCGATCCGGTGCTGGCGGTGGCCGACGGCGTGGTCACCTTCTCGGGCGTCCGTTCCGGCTACGGCAACGTGGTCGAGATCGATCACGGCAACGGTTACGTCACCCGCTACGCCCACAATTCGCTCAACGTCGGCCAGGTCGGCGATCTGGTCCGCCGCGGCCAGAAGATCGCCAAGGCCGGGTCCACCGGCCGTTCCACCGGCCCGCACGTGCATCTCGAGGTCTGGGAGAACGGCGTGGCGATCAACCCGGAACAGTTCCTCGGCGGCGCCGGCGCGCCGGTGCCCGCGGCCCCGATTCCGCTGGAGCGCGGCTGAGCCCGCGACCGGCGGCGCTCACGGGGCCTTGATACCCCCGAGGGGCGCCACCAAGTACAATCGGCTGTTGCGGAGGGGCGCGCTGCGCCCCTTTTTGTTGCGGCCGGCCGCCGGTATCGGCGGCGCCGCCCGATTCCCCTTTCGAACACTCCCAACCCATGCTCAATCGCCTGTTGACCAGCATCTTCGGCAGCCGCAACGATCGCCTCGTCAAGCAGCTCGGCGGCATCGTCAAGAAGATCAACGCCCTCGAACCGCAGATGCAGGCGCTGTCCGACGCCGAACTGCAGGCCAAGACCCCCGAGCTTCGCGAGCGCATCGCCAAGGGCGAGTCGCTCGACAAGGTGCTGCCGGAAGCCTTCGCGGTGTGCCGCGAAGCCTCGACCCGCGTGCTGGGCATGCGCCACTACGACGTGCAGCTGATCGGCGGCATGGTCCTGCACATGGGCAAGATCGCGGAAATGCGCACCGGCGAGGGCAAGACCCTGGTCGCGACCCTGCCGGTCTACCTTAATGCGCTCGAAGGCAAGGGCGTGCATGTGGTTACCGTCAACGACTACCTGGCCAAGCGCGACGCCGCGTGGATGGGCAGGCTCTACAACTGGCTGGGGCTGAGCGTCGGCGTGGTCTATCCGGGCATGCCGCATTCGGACAAGCGCGAGGCCTACGGCGCCGACATCACCTACGGCACCAACAACGAATTCGGCTTCGACTACCTGCGCGACAACATGGCGCTGTCGAAGGAAGACCGCTACCAGCGCGGCCAGCACTACGCGATCGTGGACGAAGTCGACTCGATCCTGATCGACGAGGCGCGCACGCCGCTGATCATCTCCGGTCCGGCCGACGAATCGCCCGAACTGTACGTGAAGGTCAACCGCATCGTGCCGCAGCTCAAGCGCCAGGAAGTGGAAGACGGCGTCGGCGATTTCTGGGTCGACGAGAAGAGCAAGCAGGTGCATCTGTCCGAGGCTGGCCAGGAGCACGCCGAGGATCTGCTGCGCCGCGCCGGCATCCTCGACGGCGAGGACAGCCTCTACGCCGCCCACAATATCCATGTCGTGCATCACCTCAACGCCGCGATGCGCGCGCACGCCATCTATCACCGCGACGTCGACTACATCGTGCGCGACGGCGAAGTGGTGATCGTCGACGAATTCACCGGCCGCACCCTGCCGGGCCGGCGCTGGTCCGACGGCCTGCACCAGGCGGTCGAGGCGAAGGAAGGCGTGCCGGTGCAGCGCGAGAACCAGACCCTCGCCAGCATCACCTTCCAGAACCTGTTCCGCATGTACAAGAAGCTGTCGGGCATGACCGGCACCGCGGACACCGAGGCGTTCGAGTTCCAGAGCATCTACGGCCTGGAAGTGGTGGTGATCCCCACCCATCGCCCGATGGTGCGCAAGGACCATCCCGACGCAGTGTTCCTCAACAAGAACGGCAAGTACCGCGCGGTCGTCGGCGAGATCAAGGAAGCCCACGCCAAGGGCCAGCCGGTGCTGGTCGGCACCACCTCGATCGAAGTCTCGGAGATGCTCTCGCAGCAGCTCAAGGACGCCGGCATCGCGCACGAAGTGCTCAACGCCAAGCAGCACGAACGCGAGGCGCACATCGTCGCCCAGGCTGGCCGCCCGGGCGCGGTGACCATCGCCACCAACATGGCCGGCCGCGGTACCGACATCGTGCTCGGCGGCTCGCTGGAAGCCGAACTGCAGGCCGTCGAAGCCGCGAACGGCGGCGAACTCGACGAGGTCTCGCGTCAGCGGATCAAGGCCGAATGGCTGCAGCGCCACGATCTGGTCAAGGCCAGCGGCGGCCTGCACATCATCGGCACCGAGCGCCACGAATCCCGCCGCATCGACAACCAGCTGCGCGGCCGTTCCGGCCGTCAGGGCGACCCTGGCTCCTCGCGTTTCTATCTGTCGCTCGAAGACAACCTGATGCGCATCTTCGCCGCCGACTGGGTCCAGCGGATGATGGCGCGGATGGGCCTGAAGGAAGACGACATCATCGAAAGCCCGCTGGTGACCAAGCAGATCGCCGGCGCGCAGCGCAAGGTCGAGGCGCACAACTTCGACATCCGCAAGAATCTGCTCGATTTCGACGACGTCAACAACGACCAGCGCAAGGTGATCTACCGTCAGCGCGATGAGCTGCTCGACGCCGAAAGCGTGAAGGACAACATCGACGGCATCCGCAACGATGTGGTCGCCGACCTGGTCGAGCGCTTCGTGCCGACCAACTCGATCGACGAGCAGTGGGACCTGCAGGGCCTGGAGTCCGAGCTCAACGCCGAATTCAATCTGCAGCTGCCGGTGGTCGAACACGTCAAGAGCCGCAGCGAGATCGACGCCGAAGGCATCGCCCGTTACGTGCAGGAGGCGGTGGCCAAGCTGTTCGACGACAAGGAAGCGGCGGTCGGCGGCGACACCATGCGGATGCTCGAGAAGCACATCATGCTCACCGTGCTCGACCAGAGCTGGAAGGAGCATCTGGGCCGCATGGACTACCTGCGTCAGGGCATCCATCTGCGCGGCTATGCGCAGAAGCAGCCGAAGCAGGAGTACAAGAAGGAAGCGTTCGAGCTGTTCGGCGAAATGCTGGAGCGGGTCAAGCGCGAAGTGATTTCGCTGCTGGCCCGGGTGCGCATCCGCACCGAGGCCGAGATCGCCCAGGCCGAAGCCGCCGAGCGCGCCCGCGCCGAGGCGATCGCGCGGCAGATGCAGTTCCGCCACGCCGACACCGGCGGCTACGGCGCAGACGAGGAAGCCGCCTCGCCGGACTTCCAGGACGCGCCCGCGGTGCCGAAGGTCGGCCGCAACGATCCGTGCCCGTGCGGCTCCGGCAAGAAGTACAAGCACTGCCACGGTCAGCTGGCCTGAGCTTCGCCCGAGCCTCGCCCGATCGTTCCCGCGAACGCCTGCCTTGCCGCAGGCGTTCGCGTTTTCGGGATTGGAATGCTTGCCCGATCGCGGGTGGGGACGGTAAAACGTCGATGAGCGACAAACCGGCGATCACCCTCCCGAGATGAGCGACAGCGACCGAAGTCGAAACGGAAAAAGCGTCCACGTCGTCGCCGGCGTGATCGTCGATGCGCGCGGGCGCATCCTGCTCGCGCGGCGCACCGCAGGCCGCGATCTCGCCGGGCTGTGGGAATTCCCCGGCGGCAAGGTCGATCCGGGCGAGACGCCTGAGCAGGCGCTGGTGCGCGAACTGCGCGAGGAGCTCGGCATCGAAGCGCGCGTCGGCGCGCCGGTGATCGCGGTGCCGCAGCAGTATCCCGACAAACGCCTGTGCCTGGACGTGCGCCATATCGAGGGCTGGACCGGCACCGTGAAAGGACTCGACGGCCAAGCCCTGGTCTGGGTCCCGCCGCACAAACTCGCCAGCTATGCGATGCCCGACGCCGATCGCCCGGTGGTGGCCGCGCTGCGCGACCCAGAATGCTATCTGGTCACGCCCGAACCCGAGGGCGACGGCGGCCTCTGGCTCGATGCGCTCGGCCGCGCGTTGGCGCAGGGCGTGCAGCGCGTACAGCTGCGCGCGCCGACGTACGCCGCGGCCGAGCCCGTGCGCTGGCGCGCGCTGGTCGCGCATGCCGCGGCGCTCGCGCGCGAGGCCGGCGCTAAGGCGTTGATCAACGCCGATCCCGCACTCGCCGCCGAACATGGCCTCGGCCTGCATCTGCGCGCGGCGCAGTTGCGCGAATTCCCGTCGCGCCCCTTGCCGACGGGATCGCCCGTCATCGCCTCCTGCCACGACCTCGACGAACTGCGTCTGGCGCAGGCGCTCGGCTGCGACGCCGCCGTGCTCGGCCCGGTGCTGCCGACGCGCAGCCACCCGGATGCGCCCGGCATCGGCTGGACCCGTTTCGCCGCGCTGCGCGAACGCGTGGCGCTGCCGATCTACGCCATCGGCGGGATGACGCCGACCCACATCCCCGAGGCCCGCCGCCACGGCGCGCAGGGGGTCGCGGCGATCCGCGGGTTGTGGCCAGCGCACGAGCACTGACACGCGGCTGTCCGACGAACGGTGCGATCCGGTTTGGCCGCCCTCACGGCGTGCCTGCGTTGATCGGGACATGCGACGTCCGACGGGCGTTGCGGAGTCGGCGCACGACCCGCACGCAGCGGACGCGCATCGCACCTGTCAGGGATACAGGAGGTTCGCCGTGTTCCGTTCCCGTCTCATGTCCGACGACGTGGTATCCGCCGCGTCATGCCGCCGCGTTGCGGTCATCGTTCGTGTATTCGTTCTCGTCCCGACCCTGTGGGCGGTCGCCGCCTGTCATGGCATCCGCGAGATCCGGCCCGACAATGGGCTGCCTGGCACCGTCGTCGAGATCCGCGGCTCGGGGTTCTCGCCGCAGTGGCACGAGAACCAGGTCACCATCGGCGGTTCGGTCGCGCGTGTGGTCGATGCCACGCCCACGCGTCTGCGCGTGGTTGCGTTGCGCGATGTCGCCACCGGTCCGGTCGTCGTCGTCACGCCGCTGCGTACGATGACCAGCGCCGATCCTTTCACGCGCGCCGGACAC
>JBIJBH010000176.1:0-7355 GCA_044345315.1 Lysobacteraceae bacterium | reverse complement strand
CAGCAGAGAGAAAAGCGTCGGCCCTCCCGGGCCTCCCACAGGAGCAGCAGCAGGGGCGAAGGCGTCGGCCCTGCCGGGCCTCCCACAAAAGCACAGGCGAACGCAACTGCGGCGGTCAGTCCTTCGGCGCGGTGGCGCCGTCGTAGCGCACTGCCGTCGCGCCGGTGACCTGGCCGATGCGGGCGGTGCGGTGGACGTAGAGGTTCACTTCGCGCTTGAACACCAGCGGGCCTTCGACGACGGCGTTGGGGCCGATGACGATGCGGGGTTTGCGCTTCTTGATGGTGACCGGCATCCAGTTGGTGCTGGGTTTCTCGACGGTGATGCCGCCGCGGACGTGGGAGCCGACGCCGACGGTGATGTCGCCGTTGACGGTGCTGATGTTGCCGCCGACGTCGGTGTCGACGAGGCCGATCGCGCCGTTGACGGTTTCGATGCTGCGGGTGACGCCGCTGCCGCGGCCGGCGAAGACGCTGCCGTTGACGGTTTCGATGCCGCCGACCTTGTTGGCTTCGTCGAGGCGGATGCTGCCGTTGACGGTTTCCAGCGAGCCGGCGTTGGCGCGGGCTTCGATCTTGATGCTGCCGTTGACGGTTTCGGCGTTGCCGGTATTCGCGCCGGTCTCCAGATGCACGCTGCCGTTGACCGTGGCGATGTCGCCGGTGCGGGCGCCGGTCTCGACGCGGACGCTGCCGTTGACGGTCTCCAGCCGGCCGTATTCCTCGCCGGCGTGGGCGGTGATGCTGCCCATGACTTTTTCGATGTCCTTGCCGGCGTGGGCGGCGGGGGCGAACAGGGCGAGGGCGATCGCGGCGGCGAGGAAGGGGCGGGTCGGGCGCATGGTGGACCTCTGGCAGGACGGTTGGGCCGCGGAGACGGCCAAGGCTCAGCATGCGACCGCTTCGCTACAATCGCATCTGTCCGAAGTCACAGCCCCGAAGGTCACATGTCCGCTGCCGCCCGCCCCAAGCCCGTCGTGCTCATGATCCTGGACGGTTGGGGGCATCGCGAGGACCCGGCCGACAACGCCCTGGCGCTGGCCGAGCTGCCGAACTGGCGCCGGCTGTGGGCGGAGCGGCCGCATACGCTGATCCACACCGAGGGCCGCCACGTCGGCCTGCCGGACGGGCAGATGGGCAATTCCGAGGTCGGGCACATGAATCTGGGCGCCGGCCGGATCGTCTACCAGGACCTGACCCGGATCGACGCCGCGATCGAGGACGGCAGTTTCTTCGCCAACGCCGAGCTGCGCGCGGCCTGCGCCGCGGCGCGCGAGGCCGGCGGGACGCTTCACGTCATGGGCCTGCTCTCGCCCGGCGGCGTGCACAGCCACGAGGCGCACATCTTCGCGATGCTCGACCTGGCCGCGCGCGAGGGCGTGGACCGGGTCGCGGTCCACGCCTTCCTCGACGGCCGCGACACGCCGCCGCAGTCGGCCGAGCCCAGCCTGCGCGCGCTGCAGGACAAGTGCGCGGTGCTGGGCAATGCGCACATCGCCACGGTCGGCGGGCGCTATCACGCGATGGACCGCGACAAGCGCTGGGAGCGGGTGCATCGCGCCTGGGACGCGATCGTCGAGGCGCAGGCCGGGCAACATGCGCCGGATGCGTTGACCGCGCTGGCCGCGGCCTATGCGCGCGGCGAGAACGACGAATTCGTCGCCCCGACCGTGCTCGACGGCGCGCAGCCGATGCGCGACGGCGATGCGGTGGTGTTCATGAACTTCCGCGCCGACCGCGCGCGGCAGTTGACCGCGGCGTTCGTGGCCGAGAATTTCGACGGTTTCGCCGCGCGCCGGCCGGCGCTGTCGCGGTTCGTGTGTCTGGCCGAATACGACGCCAAACTGCCGGCGCCGGTGGCGTATCCGCCGGACGATCTGCGCGAGACCTTCGGCGAACTGCTGGCGGCGCAGGGTATGACCCAACTGCGCATCGCCGAGACCGAAAAATACGCGCACGTCACCTTCTTTTTCAGCGGCGGGCGCGAGGAGCTGTATCCGGGCGAGGAGCGCATCCTGGTGCCGAGCCCGCGGGTCGCGACCTACGATCTGCAGCCGGAAATGAGCTGTCCGGAAGTCACCGCGAAGCTGGTCGAGGCGATCGGCTCGGGCCGATTCGATGCGATCGTGTGCAACATCGCCAACCCGGACATGGTCGGCCACACCGGCGTGCTCGAAGCGGCGATCCGGGCGGCGGAAGCGGTGGACGTGGCGATAGGTGCGGTCGAGGCCGCGGTCCGCGCCGCCGGCGGTGCGCTGCTGATCACAGCCGATCACGGCAATCTGGAAATGATGCGCGACCCGGAGACCGGTCAGCCGCACACCGCGCACACGGTCGGGCCGGTGCCGTTCGTGTACGTGGGCGAGCGCGCGGGTGCGCGTCTGCGCAGCGGCGGCGCCCTGCGCGACGTGGCGCCGACGATGCTCGATCTGCTCGGCCTGCCGCAGCCGACCGAAATGACCGGGCGCAGCCTGTTCGAGGCCGGATGATCCAGTCCTCGCGCCGGAACGGCCTGCATGCGCTGGCATTGCTGGCGGCGCTCAGCGTCGCGGGCGCGGCCCTCGCCCAGCAGACCGGCAGCCGCGAAGCCCAGCGCCGGCTGGAGAAGGTGGAGCGCGAACTCCGCGATGTCGCCGCCGAGCGCCGGCGTCTGGAAAGTCAGCGCGGCGCCGCCAGTCGCGAATTGCGCGCGGTGGATGAGCGGGTCGCGGTGTCCAGTCGCGCCCTGCACGAGGCCGAGGCCCGGCTGGCCCGCGAGCAGAGCGCGCTGACCGAACTGCAGGCGCGCCGCGACACCCTGCGCCGGCAGCAGGCCGACCAGCGCCGCGCGCTGGCCGATCTGCTGCGGGCGGCCCACGCCCAGGGCGAACACGCGCCGCTGAAGCTGCTGCTGGCCCAGGATCGGGTCGCCGATGCGCAGCGGCATCTGGTCTACGCCCGCTATCTGCAGCGCCAGCGGCTGACCCTGGTCGCCGGGCTGACCGCCGAACTGGCCGAACTCGACCGGGTCGAGGCCCAGATCCTCGCCCGCCGCACCGCGCTGGACGCGGCCCGCGCCGAGCGTCAGGCGCAACTGGCCGCGCTGGCCCGCGACCGTCGCGCGCGCGCCGAGACCCTCGGCACGATCGAGAGCCGCTACCGCGACCGTCAGGCCCGCGAGCAGGCGCTCGGCACCGACGCCAAGGCCTTGCAGCAGTTGGTTGCGCGGCTGCGCGCGGCGGCGGCGCGTGCCGCTGCGGAGCGGGTCGCCGCCGAACGCGCCGCGGCGCGGCAGGCGACGCCGCGCGAGGGCGCCGCGTCGAAACCGTCAGCCGGTACGACCCGCACTCCGCGCCAGACCGCGAAGGCAGCGCCGGTGCGGGTCGGCGGCTTCGGCTGGCCGGTGTCGGGCACCCTGCTGGCCGGCTACGGCGGGCGCATGCCCGACGGCCGCGGCAGCCAGGGCCTGTTGATCGCCGCCGCGGCCGGCACGCCCGTGCGCGCGGTCGCCGACGGCACCGTGGTGTTCGCCGAATGGATGACCGGCTACGGCCTGATCCTGATCCTCGATCACGGCAACGGCACGCTCAGCCTCTACGCCCACAACGAGTCGCTGCTGAAGAACGTCGGCGACAGCATCCGCCGTGGCGACGCCGTGGCCCGGGTCGGCAACTCCGGCGGACTGGCGCAGCCTGCCCTCTATTTCGAGCTGCGCCGCAACGGCCAGCCTGTCGACCCCGGCAGTTGGCTGCGTCGACAGTAAACGGCTACGGTAGTCGCGTCGGTCGCGACTGAACCTGCGACCGGATCCACGGTCCCATCCGGCGGCCCCGCCGTCCGTCCTCCTTCGTATCTGTTCTGTGCCGTTTCGCTGCCGGAGTTCCCGATGCCCCTCGCCCCGTCCGTCGTCCTGTCCCGCCGCGCTGTCGGCATCGCGCTCGCCTTCGCGCTGAGCCTCGCCGCGCCGGCGTTCGCGCAGGACAACAAGACGCCACCGGCCAAGACCGGGGCCGAGAAGGCCGCCGCGGAGAAAGCCGCGGAAACCCGCAGCGGCGTGCCGCTGGAGGAAATCCGCCGCTACGTCGGCGTGTTCAACACGGTGCGTCAGGCCTATGTCGAACCGGTCGAGGATCGCGCCTTGATGCAGTCGGCGATCCGCGGCCTGCTGCTCGATCTCGATCCGCACAGCGCGTATCTGGTGCGCAGCGAGGCGCAGGTGTTCGAGGAAGACACCGAGGGCGCCTACGACGGCATCGGCGTGGAAGTGCAGCAGCAGCCCGACGGCACCCTGCTGGTGATCGCGCCGATCGACGACACCCCGGCCGCGCGCGCCGGCATCCGCAGCGGCGACGTGATTGTCGCGGTGGACGGCAAGCCGCTCACGCCCGAGACCGCCGACGAGAATCCGCTCCGCGGCAAGCCCGGCAGCCGCACCGTGCTCACCGTGCGCCGTGCGGGCAGCAAGAAGCCGCTGGAGATCGCGGTCGAACGCCAGACCATCCGCGTCGGCAGCGTGCGCGGCCGGATGCTGGAACCGGGTTACGCCTACCTGCGGATCAGCCAGTTCCAGGCCGATACCGCCAACGATTTCGAGAAGCAGCTCGAACGCCTGCAGACCGAGGCCGGCGGCCCCGGCAAGGGCCTGCGCGGCCTGGTGCTCGATCTGCGCAGCAATCCCGGCGGGCTGCTGACCTCCGCGGTGCAGATCGCCGATGCGCTGCTCGAACGCGGCGACATCGTCAGCACCCGCGGCCGCAATCCGCTGGCCGACAGCAGCTTCACCGCCACGCCGGGCGACCGCATGCGCGGCGCGCCGGTGGTGGTGCTGGTCGATGCCGGCTCCGCCAGCGCGTCGGAAGTGCTCGCCGCCGCGCTGCGCGACAACAAGCGTGCGCAGGTGGTCGGCAGCCGCACCTTCGGCAAGGGCTCGGTGCAGACGATCATGCCGCTGGACAACGGCGACGCGATCAAGTTGACCACCGCGCGTTATTACACGCCGAACGGTGTCTCGATCCAGGCCCGCGGCATCGATCCCGACGTGGTGCTCAAGCCCAACGGCGGCGCCAACCCGGGCAACGTCTCCGAAGCCGTGCTGCCGGGTCATCTGCGCGGCGATCAGGAAGCCGACGGCATCGGCGTCGGCGACGTGCTCGAAGGCGACGCGCCGATCAACGCGGCGCTGGCGGTGCTCAAGCGGCAGGTCGCGTCTGTGCCGGGGGCGGATCGGCAGTAGGGGTTTTCAGGCGCGTCATCCCCGCGAAGGCGGGGACCCATGCCTTCGCGCGTTCGAGGCAGTCGTTTGCGACAAGACTTTGCGTGCATGGATCCCCGCCTTAGCGGGGATGACGGCTATTCATGGCTGCCCGCTTTCATGGGTATGACGGCCATCCATTGTTTTCCGCCTTCGCGCGAATGACGGCCCGCTGCACTGGATGACGTGGGCAGGGCTTCCGTCCAGAACACGGGCACAGCTCCCCTACCGAAAGTCACGCCCCCCAACGTCACCCGTGACCATCGGCCCGTCCGGCGGCGCGAGGCGCGGGCCTAGCATGGTGCATGGCCCCGTTCCGCGGGCCGCGCCTCGGGGACCACCATATGCTCACCATCCGCGATCTGTGCAAGACCTATTCCAACGGCGTGCGCGCCCTCGACCAGGTGTCGCTGGACATCCCTGCCGGCATGTTCGGCCTGCTCGGCCCCAACGGCGCCGGCAAGTCCTCGCTGATGCGCACGCTGGCGACGCTGCAGGAAGCCGACAGCGGCAGCGCGCTGTTCGACGACGGCGTCGACACCCGGGTCGATCTGCTGCGCGAGAAGGACGCGGTGCGGCGGATGCTCGGCTATCTGCCGCAGGACTTCGGCGTGTATCCCAAGGTCAGCGCGCTGGATCTGCTCGATCATTTCGCGGTGCTCAAGGGCTTCACGAATCGCGGCGCGCGGCGCGAAGTGGTCGAAGGCCTGCTGCAGCAGGTGAACCTGTGGGACGTGCGCAAGCGCAAGCTCGGCGGCTTCTCCGGCGGCATGCGCCAGCGTTTCGGCATCGCCCAGGCGCTGCTCGGCGATCCGCGGCTGGTGATCGTGGACGAGCCCACCGCCGGTCTCGATCCGGAAGAGCGCAACCGCTTCCTCAATCTGCTCGCCTCGATCGGCGACAAGGTCGCGATCATCCTCTCGACCCACATCGTCCAGGACGTGACCGATCTGTGTCCGAACATGGCGATCATGAACAAGGGCAAAGTGCTGCTGGCCGGTCGTCCGTCCGACAGCATCCTCGCGCTCGAGGATCGGGTGTGGCGCAAGCAGATCAGCCGCGAATCGCTCAGCGGTTACGAAGATACCCATACCGTGCTGTCGACCCGCCTGGTCGGCGGTCTGCCGGTGATCCACATCTACAGCGAGACGCCGCCGGGCGACGGTTTCGAGCGCGTGGCCCCGAATCTCGAGGACGTCTACTTCCGCCGCCTGCGCCAGCACGCGCGGGCCGCGTGAGGAGACCGGGATCATGATCGAATTCTTCCGTTTCGAGCTGCGCCAGCAGCTGCGCTCGCCGCTGCTGTGGGTGATGGGCGCGATCTTCGCGCTGCTGGGTTTCGGCGCGGTCGCCACCGATGCGGTCCAGATCGGCGGCGCGATCGGCAACGTGCATCGCAACGCGCCGTCGGTGATCGTCCAGGTCATGGGCATCTTCACGCTGCTGGGCATGCTGTTCGTGGCGATGGCGATCAACAGCGCGCTGCTGCGCGACTTCGAGCAGGGTACCGCCGATCTGATCTTCGCCAGCCCGATCCGGCGCCGCGACTTCGTCGCCGGACGCATGGCCGCCGCGCTGGTCGCCTCCTTCGCGGTGTATGCGCTGATCGCATTCGGCCTGTTCCTCGCACAATTCATGCCCTGGATCGAGCCGCAGCGGCTCGGCCCGGTCACACCGGTGCCGTACCTGTGGGCGATGTTCGTCATCGTGCTGCCGAACCTGCTGTTCAGCGTCGCCCTGCTCGGGCTGCTGGCGATCCTCACCCGCAGCGTGCTCTGGGTGTACGTCGGCGTGCTCGGGTTCCTCATCCTCTACATCATGACCGGCGTGCTGCTGCGGGATCTGGACAACGTCTGGGCGGCGGTGCTGAGCGAGCCGCTGGGCCTGCGCGCCTTCGGCCGGACCATCCGCTACTGGTCGGCCGAGGAGCGCAACACCGGCGTGCCCGAATTCGCCGGCTATCTGCTGGCCAATCGCGCGCTGTGGATCGGCGTCGCGCTGGCGCTGTTCGCCGGCTGTTTCGCGCTGTTCCGCACCGAACGCACCGGCACCGGTCGCGGCCTGCGCCGCGCGCGCGCGGCGAAAGCGGCGATCGAAGCGTCGAACGCGCCGCTGGCGCCGGTTGC
>JBIJBH010000109.1:0-9052 GCA_044345315.1 Lysobacteraceae bacterium | reverse complement strand
ACCGAAGCGCCCTGCGGCTGGTCGTAGTCGTGCCGATGCGACTGCAGCGCATCGAACTGCATCGACCCGACGCCCGCATAGGCGCCGGACCCGTCGGGACGCCGGCGCTGACCGATGTCGGGGTCCGCGCCGGCACCGTGATCGACGCCGCGCACGAACACCCCGCGCAGATCGGGCAGGCGGAACGTCCCGGCCTGCGCATCGCCGCCGTAGAGCGTACCGAGCGCGGCGTACAGGTGCGGAAAGGCGCTGACGTTCAGCGTCCTGCCGTCGCAGACCATCCAGCCCATCGCCTCCAGCAGCGCGGTCGCGCCGACGCCCGCCGAGGAAGGGTCGTCAGCGGTCGTCCCGGCGCGGGTGCCGCCCGGCGGCTGCCATGCGGGATTGGAGGCGTCGGACACCTCGGCGGCCTGGCCGAGATACAGACAGACGCCGCCGATCGGGACACCGGACATCATCCTTCCGGCCATCGCCATCCCCGGCATCGCGATGCCCGGCCTCATGCGCTCTCCGGGAATTGCGGCAGCCGGTCGTCGTCCTGGAGCACGCTCATCGCGGTCGGCAGCGTCACGATCCAGCGCGCTTCGACGCCCGACGGCGCGGATGTCGGCGCGATCGACTTCAGATCGTCGACCAGGTCGAGATAGCGCGTCGACGACGGTGCCTTCTCGTCCTGTTCCACCGGCGTTTCGAAGGTGGGCGCGAGCGCATCCTCGCCGTTCCACACCATGCCTGAAGCCATGAAGTACAGGAGGGCGCGCTCGCAGGACGGCGCTACCGGCAGCAATACGCGGGCGATGTCCGCCTGCAGGAATTCGTCGAACGGATCGGGCGCGTGCGCGGCGCCGCGATGGAGCGGCAGCGCATCGGAACAGGGATCGTCGATCAGGGTGAAGGTCATCTCCGACCACTCCAGCGCCTGATCCAGCCACAGCCGCAGCGCCGGGGCGAAACGGATTTCGCGGCCGACCTCGCCGGTGCGCTGCGAGGCCAGACGCAGGAAACCGCGCAGTCCGGCGCGGATCAGCTCGCCTCGGATCGCGCGCTGGGCATAGCGCGGATTGACCCCGGTTCCGATCGCGCCCGACGCCTGCAGATAGCGCGCCTGTTGCCCGCGATAGCCGTCGAGCAGCTGCGCGTAGAGCGCCGATTTCCAGCCCGCGAGCGATTGCGGCGTGCGCAGCAGTTGCAGCTCCACATTGAGCGCGTACGCCGCAGCGGGTGCAGGTGCAGGTGCAGGTGCAGGTGCAGGTGCAGGTGCAGGTGCAGGTGCAGGTGCAGGTGCAGGCGCAGGCGCAGGCGCAGGCGCAGGTGCGGGCGCAGGCGCAGGCGCAGGGCCCGTCGCCGGGTTGAGGGCTGTCGCGGCGGCCAGGTTGGCGGTCTGATTGAGCGGCGGCGTGCGTTTGAGGGCGATCGAGACCGGCAGCGCGTCGGTCTGGGCGGCGAGCGCGATCGTCTGCGCCCCTCTGTCGCCTTCGCCCGATACCGCGAACGCGCTCGACCCCACCCGGCCCTGCACGACGAGGTCCGTGTCGGCGGTCGCCAGCGCCACGGTGGCGGCGACCGTGGCGTATCCCTCCGGCAGCGCGATCGACTGCGCCGACAGCGGTGCGCCGGATTCGAACACGACCGACACGCCGGCCCGCTCCGGCGGGGGCGGCGCGATCCTGTCCACGCCGTAACGCGCGGCGAGCGCGGCGTAATACAGCGGGCTGAGCGGATCCAGCGAGATGTCCTCGAACGACCGCAGGCCGAGACGCGCGGGCGGCACCGGCGGGCTCAGATCGAGGCCGTTGAGTTCGCCCTGCATCGCGACCAGTCGTCGCGCCGGATGCGGAACGAAGTACTGCAGCATCAAACGCCGCCCGACCCGCACCACCCAGCAGCGATAGCGCGCATCCAGCCAACGATAGATGCCGCGCTGGTTGTCGTCGCGGCCGCGGCGATCGAAGCATTGCGATGTTTCGCTGCTGCGCGAATGCGCGAGCCGGCGCGCGCGCTGCTCCACCAGCCGCGTCGACACTTGCCACGCCGCCTG
This sequence comes from Lysobacteraceae bacterium, assembly GCA_044345315.1. GTDB lineage: Bacteria > Pseudomonadota > Gammaproteobacteria > Xanthomonadales > Xanthomonadaceae > Lysobacter_I. The sequence continues at coordinate 7,014 of JBIJBH010000109.1, read as the reverse complement.
CTGGGTGATCCGTCTGGCCAGCGCCACGCGCTCCGACGCGGTGTCGCCGGTGGGGGCGCCCTCCAGCGGTTGCAGCGTGGACGAGCCGGTCTGCTGCGCTTCCTGCGGCGGTCCGTAATTGGTGGTGTAGTCGATTCGGAACTGTTCGCGCAGCGCCTTGCGCACCTGGGCTTCGAAGCCCTCGCTTTCGCCGCCGCGGGCGTCGTCCAGGCGCTCGTCGCGCTCGGTGGTGCCCGTGAGCAGACGCTCGTCGTCGATGCGCTCGGCGCTCGCGCGGCGCTTCTTCTCCCCGGCCATCACGTTTTCGATATGGCTGACATCGCCCGGTACGTAGCCGAGCAGACGGCGCTTGACGACATGCAGGTCGCCGATGGCGTAGGGCAGGATCGCGATCGAGCCTTCGTCCTCCGCGACGGATGGCCGCGACATCGGCTTCGCCGGCGGCAGCGGGAACACCGGCGCGGGCAGCACCAGCGTCGCGTGCAGGCCTTCGCGGAGCCGTTCCGGCGGCCATGCGCGATCCAGCGCGTCGGGATCGGTCGCTGCGATCCGCGCCAGCAGGGTCGCGGAGATCAGGATCCGGATCATGCTCGCCAGCGTGTCGCGATCGTAGCCGAGCACGCAATTGAGGGCGAAGACGGTTTGCCAAGCCCGATCCAGCTCCGCCGCGAAGGCATCGGATCGCATGGTGTCGACGATGACGCTCCAGGGTTCTCCCCAGAGCGATTCGATCAATGCGATTAGCCGTTGCGGCGTCGGGCATTCGATCCGCGGAGCCGCTACGCCGAATTCCGCCAGGGCGACGAAATCCGGACCGAGCGCGACCGGGGTACGCGCGAACTGGCCCGCGTACGGCGGTTGTTCCTGCACGAACAACAGGGCCTGTTCGATCATCGCGCTGCGCGCGTCCGGCTGCGTCGCCACGATTGTCGCCAACCGGCAATACAGGCGAGGATCGTCCGCAGCGCAGACCGCTGCGTAGGTCACGAAACGATCCTGCAGCGCCTGCGCCGAGATCCGCGGCCAGGCGCGCAGGTACAGATACGGAAACAGATCGCCCGCTTCGCCGATGTCCGCGGTTTCGGCGTCGCTTTCGATGGCCGGCGGCGGGGGCAGCGGCGGCGATGGCGATGGCGATGCGGTGGCGAGCACGATCTCCTGTTGGCTGCCGCCGGGATAGCGCAGCCACAGCAGACGCAGCGTGCCGGTCGCGCTGTCGAAAGACAGCGCGCCGGCGACCCGCTGCAAAGGCGAGGTTTCCGTGCGGATGTCGAAGTCCAGGGTCGGACGCGCTGCGCCCAGGACCGCGTCCACGATGAGCGCCTCGTTCCAGAAGACCTGGACGCCGCACTGCGCCGCATTCGCTGCGATCGTCCAGTCGATGCGCACCGGGCCGAACCGCTGTGCGCCCTGGGTGCTGCCGGGATTCGCATTCATGACGTCCGTGTCCTCCGCTCAGGCGATCCGCGCCGCCGCGGTGCTGCCGCCCGGATACTCCGCATGGACCAGCCACAGCTCCGCGGCCGCTGGCGTCCGGGGGGCATCGCCCGCCGGTGGCGGCGCATCGACCGGCGGCGGCGGATCCTTCGGCAGTCGATATTCGAATCGACCGCTCAGCACCAGAGCGCCGCCGGTTTCGGTCCGCAGCGAGAACGGCAACTGCGGCTGGTCGGCGCCGACTCGGTCCCAGACGATGAAACCGGGATCGCCGTCATCCAGCAGCGCCGGATCGATCAACTGCAGGACGACGTCGAAGCCGTCCTCGGAGGCCGGCTGCCAATAGACCACGATGCTGGCGCCCTCCGTCGGACTCCACGCGTTGGCGGGCAGTGAAGGGGAAACCATCGTGGCAGGGCCGGCCGGATCGTCCTGAAAATCGGAATGCGTCATGTCGTGCTCCGGAAAAGGGGCGGGACGGAATGGTTCCCGTCCCGCGGAGGGCTCAGGCTTTCGCGAGGGCGTAGCCGGTCCACATCGAGCCGGTCACGACCAGCGCATCGCCTTCCAGCACTTCCGTCTGGGTCAGGCTGATTTCCTCCTGGACCAGACGCTGGCCCTTGTAGGTGAACTGCGAGATGACCGCCACGTAGAGACTGGCGCGCACGTCCTCCATGAACAGCCCGCCCGGCCAGATGATCTGCGGCGGATAGATGGGGTCCGGCCCGCGCAGGATCGACGCTTCGACGCCGATGCTGAAGTTGTTGGCCACCCGCACCTCGTTCAGCACCAGATCGGTGAAGACCTGGTTGATCACCGCGCCGTTGGCGCGACGATCCTGTGAGGGGACGCTGTCGATCGTGAACGACGCCGAGGTTTCGTTGAACGTGACGGGCCTGGCCGCGGTGTCGAGGTTGGACGGTCGCGAGGGATCGTTGGAGTAGCGCACCTGCAGACCGAAGTCCGACGGGATCTCGACCACCGAAGAACCTCCCGGCGGCGGTGCGGCGATCTGCCAGGCGATGGTGGCCAGGGTCGGATTGAGTACGGGTTTCTGGAAGACGGCGAGACGGACGGTCTCGTTGGTGTGGTTGATCAGGGTGATGTTCGACATGGGTTCAATTCCTTGATGGGTCGGATGACGAGGCACGATTCCAGCCTCACGGCATGTCATTCAAGAAACATGCCAGCAGAGAGCGCCATGAAGTGCGCTGTGGAGCGATCCCCGCCGGCTGTTCGCGGGCACCGACATGTCTCCGACATGTCGGCTACACTCTATGACATGTCCAGGGAGATTCCGACATCGCGATCGCGATGTCCGCTGCAAGGAGGAGGCATGCCATCGAGGAAGCCGGACAGCGACGCGACGCTGTCGTCGCCGCTCGAACGGCTTGCGACGTTCGAGACGCAGGCCCTCGGCGCGACCGTGCTCTGGCATCCACGTCATCAGCGCATCGGCGAGCAGGCGGTGATCGCGTTTTCCGACGGCGCCTGGGAACTCAGCCGGATCGCGCCGGAGTTCCATCGCGCCGGCAGCGATATCGGCGAGGCCCTGGAGGATCGCGGCGTGTCGCGGCGACCGGTGCGGTTCCATCGCGACGACGACGGCGGCCTCGTGCTGTCGTTTCCGGACAGCCGCATGCATTGCGAAGTCGACGGCGAGGTCGTGCCTCCCGGCACGGTCGACGTCGAAGCGCGGGTCGCGCTGGATCCCGCGCGACTCGAACGCGGCGTCGTGCTGCGTCTGGGCAGCGTGCTGCTCTGCATCGGGCAGGTCGGCCTGTGTCCTTCGCCGCGCGGCGAGGGACAACTCGTCGGCGTCGGTGCGTCGATCGCCAAGCTGCGGCGCGCGATCGCGCAGGCCGCGGCCACCGATATGCCGGTGCTGATCCTGGGCGAAACCGGCGTGGGCAAAGAGCTCGTCGCGCAGGCGATCCACACCGCCAGCGCCCGCTCCCATCGCACGATGGTCAGCGTCAACATGGCCACGCTCGGCGAGTCGCTCGCGGCCGCCGATCTGTTCGGCGCGGTCAAGGGTGCCTACACCGGCGCGCACGGTGCGCGCGAAGGTTTTTTCGCCGAAGCCGACGGCGGCACTTTGTTCCTGGACGAAATCGGCGATACCCCGGCGCCGGTGCAGCCGATGCTGCTGCGGGCGCTGGAAACCGGGGAATATCGCCCGCTCGGCGCCGTGCGCGCGCTGCGCGCCGATGTGCGCCTGATCGCCGCCACCGATCGCGATCTGTATGCGCGCGGATTCAATCAGCCGCTGCTCAGGCGCCTGGAAGCGTTCGTCATTGCGGTGCCGCCACTGCGCGCGCGCCGCGAGGACATCGGCGCGCTGATCCTGCACTTCCTGCGACGAGGCTGCGAAGCGGAGGCGCCGCTTCCGGCGATTCCGCTGCCGCTGGTGCAGGCGCTGTGCCTGCACGACTGGCCCGGCAACGTGCGCCAGCTGAGCCACATCGTTCGCCGTCTGCTGCTGACGGCGCGCGATGGCGACTGGCCATCTCCGCAAGCGCTGCTGCGCTCGATTCCGCATGCCGGAACGAGCGCAGAGACGGCTTCCGCCGCGCGCGTCGAGCGCGCAGAAACGACGTCATTGACGCGCTTGCCGTCCGCATCGTCGCCACCGTCCGCCAGACGCTATCGTCCGCCCTCGCAGATCGGCCCGGACGAGGTACTGTCGGCGCTGGATGCGAATCAATGGTGCGTGCGCAAGGCGGCGGACGCGCTCTCGGTCTCGCGTCCGTCGCTGTATGCGCTGCTCGACGCCATTCCCGACATCCGTCGCGCCGAGGCCATTCCCTTCGAGGAGATCGAAGCCGTCGTGCGTCAGGCGCCTGACGATCCGAATCGCTGGGCCGCGGTGCTGCGCACGCCGCGCGAATCGCTGCGCCGGCGCGTACGCGCGCTCGGCTTGCTCGCGATGCGCTGATCGTCCTTTCGTCGTTGCGTCATTGACGCGTGTTCCGCTCGCGTGGATCCGCGTCCGATCGCTGCGCGTGGGCGCAGTTGCCGGTCCTTTTCCGCGACATGCCGATGTCCATCCGCGATTGGCACGGCATTTGCGCTCATGGGGGATGACGGCCATCCGGCCCGTCCCAACGCATCGAGGAGCGCGTCATGACACGGATCGAGGTTTTCGCTCGCGGACTGCTGCTGTCCGCCCTTTCGCTATTGCTCGCCGCCTGCGCAGGTCGAGAGATCAAGCCCGACGTGGCGGCGACTCCGCCGCCGGCGGACATCCGGAAAATGGTGGCGGCCTCGCCGCCGCCGTCGCCGGATCGTCAGGATATCTCCGCTTTCGCGCCCGACGGGACGCTGCGGATCCACACGCTGCCGGTCGGCGCCGGCAACTGCCAGGTCGTGCAGTGTCCCAATCAGAACAAGCTGGTGGTGATGGATTGCGGCTCCAAGGGCCGCGGCACCCAGGGATGGACGGCCGACGACGCCAGTCGTTACATCCGCGGGATGATCGACGGCAGCACCGAAGTCGTCGTCACCGTCAGTCACCCCGACGGCGATCACTACAACTATCTGCCGGTGGTGTTCGATGGTGTGCGGGTCAATAGCCTCTACATCGGCGCGCAGTTGTCCAACTACAACGACACCTTCCGCAACTGGGTCGCGAACGAGCAGCGGTACTACGGCATGCCGGTGTCGAGCCATGCCGGCTTCTACGCCTCGCCGACGCCCGATCCGGTGCTCAGTTGCTGGCGCCCGGATAGTTTCGGCGGTCGTGCGCTGGATGTCTCCGCGCAGATCCTGGGAATGAACGCTGGCTCCACGCCCAATGACGCGAGCATGGTGATCTCGATGCGTTACCGCAACTTCTCGACCATCTTCACCGGCGACATGACCGCCGCGACCGAGCAGGCCATCAACGGCGCCGGACCGGTCGCGCCGCTCGCGAGCACGGTCATCACCGGTGCGCATCACGGTGCCGAGAGCAACGGCAGCAATTCGCCGAGTTGGGCCAATGCAACCCGACCGCAGTTCCTGATGTTCAGCGCGGGCGAACGCTTCCTGCACCCGCGCTGCAGTTCCGTGGACAACTATCTTCCCTACGTGCGGACCGACAGCCCGCTGCACGGTTATTACTGCGGCAGGGACGGCGGCCACCAGCCTCGCATCACGACCGATGCGGTCGCGGTGACCGACGACAACGGCCTGATCAAGGTCCGCGGCCGCAGCGACGGTACCTTCGACTATGAATGGTCGACATCGGGCCTGTGATCGCGCATCGCGCCGGAGACCGGACGGCCCGGATCTCCGGCGATCGCCGGCCGTCCCTCAGCGGGACGGCTTGGGCGACATCCACATCGAGATCGTGGCCTTGAAGACGGCATCGCCGGCGGCGTCGGTCAGCACGACGTCGACCGGCAGCTCGTAGCCGCTGTCCGCATGGACCACCGGGATCGACGGTGTCGCGACCGCGCGGATCGTGCCCATCGCCTTTTTCAGGTACTGCACGGTCATGCCCTTGGGGATCCAGCGCATCGTGTCCGGCAGACTGACCTCGGTGACCATGCCGCCGACCAGTTCTGCGAGGTTGCACATCGCGATCGCGTGCACGCTGCCGATGTGGTTGGTGATCGCGCGATGGCGGCGGATCGAGGCCACGCAGCGGCCCGGTTCGAGCGTTTCGATCCGCGGCGAGATGCTGCCGAAATAGGGCGCCTTGAAGCAGATCAGGCGGGTGAAGATCCAGCCGCCGGCGGGCCAACGGCGGGTGCGTCGGTAGAGTTCGAGGGTCTTGTTGGCCATGCGCATTTTCCAAAAGAGAACGGCGGGGCTCGCAGGGTGTTGAAAAACGACCGTCAAGGTCGTTTTGACTCGCCGCATCCTTGCGGCTCGCCACTTCGCGGCCCGCTTCCGCGGTTCGCGCCGGCTCCTGCCAGCGCGTTCAAGTCGCCAGTCCGGTACATGCCCGGACTGGCTCCCGACGCATCAATCGCTTCGCGCTTGCTCCGTCGTCGCAGCCATCCCTGGCTGCGCTATCAGGCTGTTTTCAACAGCCTGCTGTCCCGTCGTTCGTGATGTCGCGATCCCTGCGGTCCCGCTCCGCGCTTACGCGGCGGCGCGATGGGTGCGGGGCTGGGTTTCCTCGACGTAGCCGGCCGAGCGCAGTTCCCAGGACTCGAAGTCGTCGACCATGATCGTGTCGAGGGTCATCTCGCGCAGTTCTTCCAGCTGCGCGCGCTCCTCGGCGGTGATCCAGCCCTCGCGTACGCCCTCGTCGAGCTGGGCGGCGAAGTCCAGCGCCTCGATGTCGCTGTTCTTGAGCGCCTTGAGGAATTTGCGCTCCACCGGCTCGGCCAGCACCATCTTCGCCAGATAGCTGTTCACGCGGCCCGCCGGGTTGTTGGCGCCGGGCTCCAGGAACAGGTCGATGGACAGACGATCGCGCGCCTCGCAGGGCGTCATCAGCAGGCTCGCGGCGCGATGACCGAGACGGTCGCTCGGCGCTTCGGCGCGACGGCCCCACGGGAAGATCAGCGCCCACAGCAGCCAGCCGACCGGACGGATCGGGAAGTTCCGCAGCGCGCCGGAGAGCGCCAGTTCGATCGTGGG
>JBIJBH010000240.1:0-6045 GCA_044345315.1 Lysobacteraceae bacterium | reverse complement strand
CGGCGATGTGCCGCTGATCCGCAGCGAAACCCTGCGCCGCCTGCTCGATGCGCCCGGCGCGCTCGCGGTGCTGGCCGCCGAGCTCGACAACCCCGACGGTTACGGCCGGATCGTGCGCGATGCCGAAGGTCGTGTCGCGGCGATCGTCGAACACAAGGACGCCGATCGCGACCAGCGCGCGATCCGGATCGTCAACACCGGCGTGATCGCGGCCGACGCCGCGCCGCTCAGGCGCTGGCTGGCGAATCTCTCCAACGCCAACGCCCAGGGCGAGTACTACCTGACCGATGTCTTCGCGATGGCCGCGCATGAATACGCCGGCGCCGAGATCGTGATCGCGGAGGATGCGCAGGACACCGAAGGCGCCAACGATCCGTGGCAGCTGGCGCAGCTCGAACGTGCGTTCCAGTCGCGCCGCGTGCGCGCGCTGTGCGTCGCCGGCGCGCGTTTCGCCGACCCGAACCGCGTCGACGTGCGCGGCGATGTCGAAGTGGGCCGCGATGTCGAGATCGATATCGACGTGATCTTCGAAGGCCGCGTGGTGCTCGGCGACGGCGTGCGCATCGGCCCGTTCTGCCGGCTGAAGGACGTCGAACTCGCCGCCGGCACCGAGATCCGCGCGCACTGCGATCTCGAAGGCGCGCGCAGCACCGGCGCGGCGATCGTCGGCCCGTTTGCGCGGCTGCGCCCGGGCACGGTGCTCGGCGACGGCGTGCACATCGGCAATTTCGTCGAGACCAAGAACGCGACGCTCGGCCTCGGCAGCAAGGCCAATCATCTGACCTATCTTGGCGATGCGGTGATCGGCGCACGGGTCAACGTCGGCGCCGGCACCATCACCTGCAACTACGACGGCGCCAACAAGTCCACGACCACGATCGCCGACGGCGCCTTCATCGGCTCCAACAGCGCGCTGGTGGCGCCGGTGACCATCGGCGAAGGCGCCACCATCGGCGCCGGTTCGGTGATCAACAAAGACGCCGCAGCCGGCAAGCTCACGGTCGCGCGCGCGAAACAGGTCACGCTGGACGGCTGGAAACGGCCGGTGAAACCGCCGAAGTGATGATGCGGTAGAGACGCCTGCATGCCATTGCCTGCATTGCAGGAAATCGGCCTGGATGACGCAATGATTTCAGTTCAGCCAGAGGCTGTCGGAAATGCATGGATTTTCGCGATTCAGGACTTCTGGGCTGTTGCCGAGATCGTCAAGCAACGCTTGTGGAAATCAAGTTGCTCGTGAATGTGCGAGATGAGTCTGGCTACTGAGTCGCCGACTGCAGCGCACCGCAAGCATGGTCGTCCAGTATCATGTGGCCATCGGCTGCGTCGCGCGAGAAGATCTCCGTGGCTGGCTGCGGCAATCGAGCCAGCGGCTGGCACTGTTCCTGTTGTGTGATTGCGATTTTGATCCGTAACCGATCGGAGCCGAAGGGATGGGTCTTGAGCTTGTCAGGTACTGGGTGATTTTTGCGTCTCCACCGAAGTATTCTCCGCTTGGTTTGGGATGCGGAGTCACTGCCTTCGATGTCGCGGATGCGATGCGTCTCATGCATCGGTGTTTTCCTGAAACAAGCGGCCTTGCCGTGAAGTCGGTGACGGAAAATGTCTCCGTGAGCGATCTCGATCCATGTCATATCCTCCCGAACATGGGCAATGCCGCTGCAAGAGGCGTCTGGTTTCCGTTGTCATGACGGCTCCGGCGATTTCCATGAAGTCGGGCTGTCCAGGAGCCGATCATGTCTGAACTCCTCCATTCGTGCCCTGTCTGTGGCTGGAAAGGGCTGGAGAGAAAGCCGGTCCATCCGTATGGAACTTTCGAAATCTGTTCGTGCTGCGGAACCGAGTTCGGCCTTGATGTCGTCTTCGAAGAAGACATCGCCGAGGCGCGGGCGGATTGGCTGAAGGAGGGCGCCGTCTGGTTTTCCGACTTCGAGAAGCCCGACGATTGGTCGATGGAGCGTGCGCTGGAGCAGTTGCGGAATTTCCTCGGGCGAAAACGCGATTCGCATGGATCGGTTCAAGACCCGTGAGGCTTCGTCGCGCCATCGCTTTGCGGGTTCGGACCAAGCGATGCGCAACCGCTGACAGCGCCTGATGCGAACGACGCTGCGCCCACGAAGCCGCCTGCCATGGTGGCGGCCGTGAGGGCGATCAGGCCGATGCTCAGCGCAGCGGCAGGGTCAGACTGACCCAAAGTCCACCGTCGTCGCGGTTCTGCAGGGCGATGCGGCCGCCGTGGGCTTCGACGATGTCGCGGCAGAGGGCGAGGCCGAGGCCGGTGCCGTGGCGTTTGGTCGAGTAGAAGGGCAGCAGGGCCTGCGCCAGCACCGCTTCGGTCATGCCGCTGCCGCGGTCGAGGACATCAATGCGCCAGCTTTCCGGCAGGCGCCGCAGCTGCAACTGCACCGCGTCCGCGGGCGACCCGGATTCGTGGGCGTTCTTGACGAGGTTGAGCAGGGCCTGCTCCAGCTGCGCGGCGTCGGCGTGCACGATGTCGTCGCTGTGCTGCCCGTTCCACGCGAATTCGATCTGAGTGCGCAACTGGGCGAGAAAGCGGCCCCACTGCAGCGGTTCGAGGCGCGGTGCGGGCAGTTTGGCGAAGCGTGCGTAGTCGCGGATGAAGCCTTCGAGATGTCGGGCGCGCTCTTCGATCGTCGCAAGTGCGTTCGGAAGGCGTTCGTATTGGCCGCGGCGCACCAGTTCGGCGCAGGAGTGCGCCAGCGAGGCGATCGGCGCCAGCGAGTTGTTGAGCTCGTGGCTGATGACCCGGATCACCTTCTTCCAGGTCTGCACTTCCTGCCGGCGCAGTTCGGCGGTGAGCTGGCGCAGCATCACCAGTTCGTGGCGCCTGCCATTGAGGCGGAAGCCGCGGCGGGCGAGGTGATAGATGTCCTCGTTGTCCTCGTCGCCGACCGCGAAGATGCCGTCGCCGCCGCGGGCGAACGCATCGCGCAGCGCCTGCGGCGCGCGTTCGAGGATCGTCTCGAAGTCATGCCCTTCCAGGCGCAGACCGTCGCCCAGCAGTTTGCGCGCGACGAGGTTGCCGAGCACGATCCGCCGCGATTCGTCGAGCAGGGTCATCGCAACCGGCGTGTTCTGCACCAGCGTGTCGAGCAGGAGTTCGCGCTGCACCAGTGAAACGCGCTGCTCGCGCAGGACGCGGCCGAGCGCATTGTGGGCATCGACCAGTTCGATCAGATCGGCATGGCGGTCCCAGACGATGTCGAAGCTGAAGTCGCCGTCGCGATAGCTCGCGACGGTGCCGGCGAGCGCGCGGAACAGTGCGCGTACCGGCGCGATCGTGCGCCACAGCAGGAGCCCGCCCAGGATCGCGGACAGCGGTGCGGCGATCGCCACCGCCGCCCAGTCCTGCAGCCAGTGCATCAGCAGCGCAGTCGTCGCAGAGGCGAACACGACCGCGAGCGCGGCGGAGACGATCAGCCGTTGCGCCAGCGAGATCCTGCGCAGGCGATGCAGGAGCGCGGACGCCTTCATTCGCGGGCGATGCCGAGCCGTTCGATCCGGCGGTACAGGGCCTGGCGCGACATGCCCAGTTCCTGCGCCGCCTGCGCGAGCACACCGCCGGCGCGGGCGAGCGCGGCCTCGATCGCGGCGCGATCGGGTTCGGCGGCGTCGGTCCCGGCGACGGATGCCGTCGGCGCTGGCGTCGGCAAGCCGAGATCGGTCGCACCGATGCGCGGCCCGCGCGCGAGCAGTGCGGCGCGCTGGATGACGTTGCGCAGTTCGCGCACGTTGCCGGGCCAGCGGTGCGCGAGCAACGCCTGTTCGGCGTCGATGTCGAGCTGTCTGCCCGCGGGCAGGAAATGGCGCGCCAGCGGCAGGATGTCGTCGGGGCGCTGCGCCAGCGCCGGCAGCCGCACTTCGATCGCGTTGAGCCGGTAGTAGAGATCCTCGCGGAACTGCCCGCCGGCGATCATCGCCGGCAGATCGGCGTTGGTCGCGCTGAGCACGCGGACTTTCACCGTGCGTTTGCGGTTGCCGCCGAGGCGCTGGAAGCTGCCGGTCTCGAGCACGCGCAGCAGCTTGATCTGTCCGGCCAGCGGCAGGGTGCCGATCTCGTCGAGGAACAGGGTGCCGCCGTCGGCGGCTTCGAACTTGCCTTCGCGCGCGCGGTTCGCGCCGGTGTAGGCGCCCTGTTCGGCGCCGAACAGTTCGGCCTCAATCAGTTCGGCCGGCAGCGCGCCGCAATTCACCGCCACGAACGGCCCGTCGCGCACCGCGGAATTGGCGTGCACGATCTCGGCGAGTTTTTCCTTGCCTGCGCCGTTGGGGCCGGTGATCAGCACCGGCAGTTCGGAGCGCGCGACCTGGCAGGCGAGCTGCAGGGTCGAGAGCGTGAGCGGATCGGCGTGGATCAGGCCGCGCAGATCGTAGCCGTCCAGCACCTCGCGTCGGCGGCGATCGCCGGCGGTGCGTCGCGCGAGCTGCTGCCGGGTCTGCGACAGCTCCAGCAGATTGTTGACCGTCGCCATCAGCTTGCGGTCGTCCCACGGTTTGGCGAGGTAATCGGCGGCGCCGGCCTTGACCAGTTCGACCGCCGATTCCAGATGGGTCCATGCGGTGAGCAGGATCACCGGCAGATCGGGGTGGCGCGCGCGGATCTCGCCGAACAGCGCCACGCCTTCCTCGCCCGACGTGGTGTCGGCCTCGAAGTTCATGTCCTGCACCACCAGATCCACCGGCGCCCGCGCCAGTTCGGCCAGCCCGGCCTCCGGGCCGGAGGCGATGCGGGTGTCGATGTCGTGCAGCGAGAACAGGGTCTCGAGCGCGGTCGCGACTGCGGGGTTGTCGTCGATGACGAGGACGGTGGGCATTGATCAAGCGTACCGCGTCAGACGCTGCGCGTCGCCACCGCCGGCGGCACCGCCGCCGCGCGTCGGGCCGGGCCGAACACCGCGATCTGGCCGAGCAGCCACAGCGCCACGGCGCCCGCTGGCAGATAGACCCAGGGCAGCCTCGGCAGTTCGTAGTGCGCCATCAGCAACTGGTTCAGACCGAAGGCGCCGAGCATGCCGAGCGCGATGCCGAGCGTGGTGAGCAGCAGGTTTTCGGTCTGGAAGTAGCGCAGGATCTGGCCGCGTGTCGCCCCCAGCGCGCGGCGTACGCCGATCTGCTTGGTGCGTTGCTGCACCCAGAAACTGGCCAGGCCGACCACGCCGAGCGCGGTCACCACCAGCAGGGCGACGCAGACCGCGCCGAGCAGCCACACCATCGCCCGGTCCTGCCGGTAGTACTCGGTCGTCAGTTGTTCGAAGCTGTCGGCGTCGAGGATGATCCGGTTCGGCGTGCTGCGCTTGAGGTTGGCGACCGCGGCCGCGAGCACTTCCTCGCGCCGTTCCGGCGTGGTGCGCAGGGCGAAGCGGCCGAAGTTGGCGCGCACCGGCAGCAGCATCGCGTAATAGGCGGCAGCCGGACCTTCGTTGTCGTTCGGACGGATCAGCGTGTCGACTACGCCCACGATCGGAATGGCCTTCTCGCCCCAGGCATCGTGCAGCAGCTTGCCGACCGCGCTTTCGCCGGGAAACAGTTTCTCGGCCATCGCGCGGCTGACGATCGCGGCCGGCATGCCGCGGTCGTCGCCGCCGCCGGTCTGGCCCCAGTCGACGTATTCCTCGGGCAGGAAACGGCGGCCTTCGATCACGCGCAGCCCGAAAGTGTCGATCAGCTGTTCGTCGCCGAGATAGGTGGCGACGTTGAGGCTCGGAACCGGCTGGTTCGGTCGGACGCTGACCGAGGTGTTCCACGAGGAGCTGTCGAACGGGACGTGATTGGTGGTGCTGGCCGCCTTCACTCCGGGGATCGCCCGCAGCGCGGCGACATCGGCCTTGAGCCGCGCGTCGGCATCGTCGCTGGTGCCGATGCCGGCGACGTTGATGCGCACGATCTCCCGGTCGGCCATGCCGGTGGGGCGATCCATGCGTTCGATGCGCGAACCGATGAGGAACAGGGCGTTGCAGACGATCGCGCAGCTGAGCGCGATCTCCAGCACGATCAGCGCCGATGCGGTCTTGTGCCGGCGCAGCG
>JBIJBH010000470.1:0-3016 GCA_044345315.1 Lysobacteraceae bacterium | reverse complement strand
GAGAAAATGGGGCGGATATCCATGGGTGTTCTCCGGAAGACGTCGGCGGTCACTGGGACTTGAGCTGGATCGCCGGGGCGATCTGGCAGGCGCGCCAGGCGGGCAGCAGCCCGGCGATCAGGCTCGCGAACAGGCTCATCGCGATGGCGACGACGAGCATCGTGCCGTCGAGCGTGGCCAGCGACGCGTAATCGGTCGGCTGCTGGCGCACCGCCCACAGACCCAACAGAGCGAGGACGATGCCGAGCGCGCCGCCGGCCATGCCGATCACGCCGGCTTCGGTCAGATACTGCAGGAAGACCGTGCGCCGGGTGGCGCCGAGCGCGCGGCGCACGCCGATTTCGCTGGAGCGGCGCAGGAATTTCGCCAGCAGCAGACCGACGGTGTTGAGCAGACAGACGAACAGGAAACCGAGCGCCAGCCAACCCTGCAGGCGCACGTCCGCCGGCACCGTGCCGTTCACGTCCAGCCAGCCCGTCACATCGTCGAGGCGCACGTTGGTGGGACGTTCGAAACGCCCGGTCTTGCGCTGCTGATCGGAATAGTTCTCCAGATAGGCGCGGTAGGCCGCGACCTTTTCCGGCGTACCCAGTTCCACCCAGTACTGCAGCCAGGAGCAGGGCACGTTGACGCCGTAATTGCCTTCGCTGTCTTCGTCGTCCGCGTCGTCGGCGCTGCCCCAGCAGTTCATGTTGCCGTTGGGGGACATGTCCAGATCGCGCGAGGTCCAGAAGGGCACGAACAGCAGTTCGTCGTCGCCGAACCGGCTCTGGGTGAGATCGTAGAAGCGCGGCGTCGGCCGCCACTCGTCGAGCACGCCGATCACCTTGAAGTCCTGCTGCTCCAGACGCAGGGTCCGGCCCACCGCGGATTCGTCGCCGAACAGCTGTTCCTTCAGCTTCTTCGAGATCACCACGACCCGCGCGCGGGCGCGGTCCTCCGCGGCGGTCCAGCCGCGTCCTTCGGCGATCGGCACATCGAACATCGGGAAGAAATCCGCGGTCGTGTAGCGCGACGAAGCGTAGAAGGGATCGAGACCGGGCTTGTCCGGCTCCAGCGCGACATTGCCCGCGCTCATCAGCGCCTGACGGTCGCCGCGCGCTTCGCGCAGCAGGGTCTCGGCATCGAACCGGGTCATCTGCCACTCCGGATCCTCGCCCGGTGTGAAGCCCATCTTGCTGCGCGGATCGATGCGCGGATAGAAGAGCTTGTCGCTTTTCTGCGGGATCGGATCTCCCGACAGCACATGGAAGACAGTCAGCGTGGTCATGCTGGCGCCGATGCCCAGCGCGATCGCCAGCACCATCAGCGCGGTGAGGGCCTTGTTGCGCCGGAAACTGCGCAGGGCGAGGGTGAAGTAGTAGCCGAACATGGCGCGCTCCTCAGGCTGTGGCCGTCGTGGGCTGCGGCTGCGTCGCGCGCAACAGCCCGGGTTCGGCGCGCAGGTCGGTGGCCATGCCGTCGACGATGTGCACGTTGCGCTGCGCGCGCGCGGCCAGCTCCGGATCGTGAGTGACCATCACGATGGTCGTGCCCTGGCCGTTGATCTCCTCCAGCAGCTCCATCACGCTGCGCGCCATCTGCGAGTCGAGGTTGCCGGTGGGTTCGTCCGCCAGCAGCAGGCGCGGGCTGCCGGCGATCGCGCGCGCGATCGCGGCGCGCTGCTGCTGGCCGCCGGACAGCTCGGCCGGGTAGTGCTTCATGCGCGAACCGAGACCGACCCTGGCCAGCGCCTCCTCGATCCGGCGCTTGCGTTCGGCGCCGGTCATGCCGCGATAGCGCAGCGGCACGTCGACGTTGTCGAACAGGTTCAGGTCGGGGATCAGATTGAAGCTCTGGAAGATGAAACCGATCTTGCGATTGCGCAGTTTCGAGCGCGCATCGTCGCCGAGCCGGCTCACGTCCTCATCGTCGAGCAGATAGGTGCCGCCGCTGAAGTCCTCCAGCAGGCCCGCGATGTTGAGGAAGGTGGTCTTGCCCGATCCCGAAGGCCCGGTCACGGCCACGAATTCGCCTTCCCTCACGAACAGGTCGAGCGAACGCAGCGCGTGGGTTTCGACCAGTTCGGTGCGATAGACCTTGGTGACGCCTTGCATGTGCAACATGGGAGGACTCCGGAAAGGAAGGAGAAATGGGAGGAGGAAGAGGGAGAGAGATTCAGCCGCCGCCGGCGACGCGCACGCGTTCGGCATCGCCGAAGCGGTCGGCGCCGGAGACCACGATGCGCTCGCCGGCGCGCACGCCTTCGAGGATTTCGACCGCACCCAGGCTGCTGACGCCGGTGCGCACGCTGCGTCGCACCGCGACATCGCCGTCCATCACGTAGGCGGTGTTGCCGCCGCCCTGTTCCAGGAACGGGCCGCGTTCGACCATCAGCACGTCGCGGCGGGTGTCGAGCACGATCCGCGCGCTGAGGCGCTGGTTCTGGCGCAGACCGGGCGGCTGGCGATCCTTGAAGCGCAGGCGCGCGGCGACTTCGCCGCTCACCACTTCCGGCGAAACCGCCGAGATCGCGGCGGCGTAGGTCGCGCCGCCGCTGGAGACTTCCGCCGGCACGCCGATGCCGAGGTCGCGGGCGAAACTTTCCGGCACCTTGATCTCGACCTCGAACACCGACAGATCGACCACACTGAGGATCGGCGCGTTGATCGCGACGTTGGCGCGCTGCGCGGCCATCAACTGGCCGACCTGGCCGTCGAACGGCGCGCGCAGGGTCAGCGCCTCGACCTGGCGCTGCAGCTCGACCACCACCGCCCGCTGGCGATCGGCGAGCAGGCGCTTGTTGCGTGCATCGAGCCCGGCGCTGCGGCCCTGCAGGCCCATCGCCTGACGCGCGGCGGCGACCGCGAGTTCGGCCTTGCGCAGTTGGTCCTGGGCGCGGGCGACATCGACCTGCGCGACCGCGCCGCCTTCGAACGCGCGGCGGTTGCGCTCCAGATCGCGGCGCGCGGCGGTCTCGTCCACCAGGGCCTGGTCCAGCGCGCGGCGCGCGTCGGCGAGGGTGAGTTCGCCGTCG
>JBIJBH010000108.1:0-9096 GCA_044345315.1 Lysobacteraceae bacterium | reverse complement strand
CGGCAAGCGCAGCGCCGCGCTGAAGGCCGAAGCCCTGCTGGTCGCGCCCGACGGTCGCACCTGGCCGGTGGCGATGGCCACCGACGGCCAGGGCGGACTCGACGCCGATGTGCGTCTGCCGGTCAAGGCTTCGTCCGTGCCCGGACTGTGGGAGCTGCAGGTGTTCGCCGACGCCGACGGCATCCAGCGCGACGCGCGCACCGCGTTCGCCGTGGCCGCACCGACCGCGCGCTTCAGCGGCGCGTTCGCCTTCAACGCACGCACCATGCGCATGGCGCTGCCGGTGCAGGCCGGTTCCGAAGGCCGCTACGAGGCCCGCGGCACCCTGTTCGCCACCGCCCCGGACGGCAGCATGCGTCCGGTGTCGCAGGCGCACAGCGCGGCCTGGCTCAAGCGCGGCAACGGCATGCTGGTGCTGCAGTTCGATCGCAGCCACCTGCCCGCCGGCTACGGCGCCCCGTTCGAGGTCCGTCAGCTCGAACTCAACGACCAGGCCCGCATGGCGCCGCTGGAACGCCGCGAACGCGCGGGTGTGGCGCGCTGAGCGATCGCACGGTTGCATGAGAATCGACAAGGGGCCTCAGGGCCCCTTGTCGATTCAGGCCGGGTCGTCGTCGATCAACGCGCGACCAGGCCCGTCGCGAACGTGCCCAGCCCGGCAGGCTGATGCTCGATCAGGGACAGCGCCCCGCCGGCATCGACGCGGAATGCGCTGATCGTGCCGTTGCGGGGATTGAGGGCGTAGAGGAAGCGGCTGTCCGGATCCATCGCCATGTCGGTCGGGCCGCTGCCGTTGCCGGTCCGGGCCGCGATCGCAGAGGCGAGGACGGTCTCGCCGTTTTCGCCGATGCGATAGGTCGAGAGATTGTCGCTGGCGGTGTTGCTGACGAAGGCATATCGGCCGTCGCGCGTGGTCACGACCCAGCATGCGGCGCTCTGCCCACTGGGCACGGCCGGTGACACCAGCGCTGCGGAACCGTCACCGTTCAGCACGTAGGACGACAGCGTGCTCGCGCCCGCTCCACCGCCCACCGCTTCCGACACCAGCAGTTGATCGCGGCGTCCGAACGCGAATCCGAACGGCGTCGGCGATGGCGAGGCCTGGATGTGGGCCCGACCGAGGCGTCCATTGCCGTCCACGGCGAAGGTCAGTACCCGATTGGTCGCTTTCTCGGTCACGGCCAGCAGGTCGCCGTCGCGATTGAACTCGACCTGCGCGGGCGCCGTACCGGTGCCGCTCAGGCTACGCCGGGAGCCGGGAATCGGACTCAGCCTGCCGGAGATGCTCAGTCGGAACCCCTGCAGACTGTCGCTGCCGGCATTGAGCACGTACACGATGTCGTCCTCGATCGTGACGCTCACCGGACGCACGCCGCCCGATGCCTCGGTATCGGTACGGAACAGATAACCGCCGACGTTGAGGAACACGCTGACACTGTCGCTGCCCGGGTTGACCGCAAGCAACCACTGGCCGGAATCGCTGAGCGTCAACGCGCCTTGATTGCCAAGACCGCCGCCGGTGCCATTGCCTCGCGTATCGAACGCGCGCCGGCTGCCGAGACTGCCGTCCGCGGCACGCTGGAACGCGATCACCTGATTGCCGCCGGTGGTGTTGCTCAACGCGAAGACCGTGCCCTCCGCGCGACCGTAAGTGGCCGCGACCGGAAGTGCGACTGCGGCGACCGCCGCGGCGGCGGCCGCGGCGACGAACATTTTTTTTCGAATCGGGGTTTGACGGGACTTCATGTCGGATCTCCATCGGGGGAATTTGAAGGGTGCCCACCGGAGCGGGCGAGCACACCTTCGATGAACGGCGGTCCCCAAGTCCTCACGCAGAGTTCAAATTTCCGTGATGTTTTGCGGGGACGCGGGCTTCAGACTCCGTCCTGCGCATGACCGCGCAACCGATCGCGCAGTCGGCGCCTCCATCGGTACGGTCCCGCCACCGGAGGTCCGCATGTCAGCCGCTGTACGCACAGTTCCCGCCAGCCCTGCGCAGTGCCGCGTGCTGGTCATCGAAGACGACCCCGACATCGGCGCCATGCTGGTCCTGAATCTCCGGGCGGAAGGATTCGATCCGCATGTGGAGACGAGCGGAGAAGCCGGTCTGGCCCGCATGCAGCGGGAATCGCCCGGGCTGCTGATCCTCGACCTCATGCTGCCGGGCATCGACGGACTGCAGGTGTGCAGGCAGGTGCGCAGCATGTCCACCTACGTGCCGATCATCATCCTGAGCGCCAAGTCCAGCGAGACGCATCGCATCCTGGGCCTGGAACTCGGCGCCGACGACTACCTGGTCAAGCCGTTTTCGACCGCGGAACTGGTCGCTCGCATCCATGCGGTGTTGCGCCGCATGCAGGCGGCCGAAACGCTGGCGGCCAGCCGGATGGGCGTCATCCGCCACGGCGGCCTCAGCATCGATCCGATCGCACGCGAGGTGCGGCTGGACGGAAAGGAAGTCACCCTTACCGGCAAGGAATTCGATCTGCTCGCCTTCTTCGCCCGCAACGCAGGCCGCGTCTTCCGACGCACGGAATTGCTCGATCACGTCTGGGGACACAGCCACGACGGCTACGAACACACGGTCAATTCGCACATCAACCGGCTGCGCTCGAAGATCGAAACGGATCCGTCGGCCCCCCGCTGGATCCTGACGGTCTGGGGCGTGGGCTATCGATTCTCGATCCCGGACGGCGACCGCAGGAGCAGCGCGCCATGAATCCCGCATCCATCAACGCCCGCATCGCGCTCGTCTTCGCCGCCATCGTGGTCGCGCTCGGCCTCACGCTGTCGTGGGTCGGCTATGCCTCGGCCAAACGCCACCAGCACGAAATCCTGCAGCGCCTGAACGCCGGGCTGGCGGCGCATATCGCCCGGCGCCCCGGCCTGCTCGACGACGATGCGGCCGCAAGGCAACTGTTCGCGCAGATCACCGCGGTGAACCCCAACGTCGAAGTCTATCTGCTGGACGCCCGGGGCCGGATCCTGCGCAGCCCCCACGACGCGCCATCGTTGTCGCGTCGCAGCGTCGCGCTCGATCCCGTCCGCGCGCTTCTGGCAGGGGCGCCGCTTCCGCTCCTCGGCGACGACCCCCGGCATCCCGACGGGCGCGAAATCTTCAGCGTCGCGCCGATCGCCGGACCGGACGGCGTGCAGGGCTATGTCTACATCGTTCTGCTGAACGGCATGTACCGCGATATGGTCGCGCATGCCTGGCAAGGCTATACGCTGCGGACCGCAGGCTGGATCGCGGCGATGGCGGTCGCGATCGCCGTTCTCGCCGGTCTGGTCGCATTCGCCGGGATCACGCGCCGGCTGCAGCGGACGATCGCGGAAATCGAATCGTTCGCGCTCACGACGCTGAACGGCGCGGGCGACGAGGCGCGATCCGCACCGCGAATGCAGGGAAGCGAACTGGATCGCCTGTCCGACGCATTCGCCGCGATGCGGACCCGCCTGCTCTCGCAGATGGAGGAGCTAAAACGTCAGGACGAGCTGCGGCGCGAGCTCATCGCCAACGTATCGCACGATCTGCGCACGCCCCTGACCTCGATGCAGGGCTACCTCGAGACGATGGCACGAATGGACGGCGCCTTGACGGCGGAGGAGAGAAGGCAATATCTCGACGTCGCGGTGCGTCAGAGCCACCGCGTTTCGCGGCTGTCGCAGCAGTTGTTCGAACTCGCCCGTCTGGAGTGCGAAGACGCGCAGCCGCATCCGGAATTGTTCGCGATCTCCGAACTGGTGCACGACATCGCGCAGAAATTCGCCCTTTCCGCCCAGGACAAGTCGATCCGGATATCGATCTGCATCGAGGACGACGGGCTGTTCGTCCATGCGGATATCGGCATGATCGAGCGGGCGATCGGCAATCTGGTCGAGAACGCGATCCGGCATACGCCCGTGCACGGCGAGATCCGCTTGTCCGCCCATCTGCGCGGCCGCGGGATCGAAGTGCGGATCGATGACAACGGTCACGGCATCCCGGCAGAACACATGCCGGGACTGCTGGAACGCGGATCCACGATCCGGCGGATGGCCGCCCAGCGCGGCGGAGGGCTCGGTCTGTTGATCGCCAATCGCATCCTCAAACTGCATGGCAGTGCGATCCAGGCCGAGAGCCGGATCGGCGAAGGGACGAGTATCGGCTTCGTGCTGCCGATGCCCCACGCCGCCTGAAGCGCGGACGCCGACCTCAGGGGTTCGCCACCCCATGCGGCACATGCCCCGCGGCGACGTGCTCGCGGGCCGAATCGATGTTGTGCGGCGAGTCGTCGAAGAAGATGTCGGCGCCGAAGGCCTGCAGGAACGGCCCCTTGGCGCGGCCGCCGAGGAACAGCGCCTCGTCGAGGCGGATGCCCCACTCGCGCAGGGTGCGGATCACCCGCTCGTGCGCCGGCGCGGAGCGCGCGGTGACCAGCGCGGTGCGGATCGGGCAGGCGTCCGCCGGATACGCCGCCTGCAGCCGGTGCAGCGCGTCGAGAAAAGCGCGGAACGGCCCGCCCGACAGCGGCTCGTGCGCGTTCTCGCGTTCGTGGCGGGCGAAGGCCTCCAGCCCATCCTCGCGGCTCATGCGCTCGCCCTCGTCGCCGAACAGCACCGCGTCGCCGTCGAAGGCGATCCGGATCTGTCCGCGGCCGACGCCATGCGCGTCGGGATCGCTGGCCGGCGCCGGCAGCAGGGTCGCCGCGGCGACGCCGTGCTCCAGCGCCCGGCGCACGGATTCGGCGTTGGCCGACAGGAACAGGTGCGCGCCGAACGGCTTGACGTAGGGCCAGGTCGGCGCACCCGAAGTGAAGGTCGCGCGCACGATCTGCAGGCCGTAGTGCTGGATCGAATTGAACACCCGCAGCCCGGTGTCCGAGGAGTTGCGCGACATCAGGATCACCTCGACCCGCGGCGCGCCGGCCGGCGCGTCGTGGTTGAGCGCCAGCAGCTTGCGCACCAGCGGGAACGCGATCCCGGGCGCCAGCACCTCGTCCTCGCGCGAACGCTGATACGCCGCATAGGCATCGACCCCCTCGCGCTCGAACAGCCCGTGGCTTTCCTCCAGGTCGAACAGGGCCCGGGAGGAAATGGCGATGACGAGGGGTTCTTGAGCGGCGGTCATGCGCGCAGTGTGATCCAGTCGCGTCTCAATCGTCGAGACCGGGATCGCGGCGCGGTGCCCCACCGGCGGCGGTGCCTGCCAGATGCCGCGCCTGACGCGCCGGCGTCGCCTGTCTGCGTTTGGGCATCGGCGCCGGCAGTTCCGCATCGGGCGCCTCGAACGCGAGCCGCGAGCGTCCGCCCTGCCCGCGATAGTCGTCGATCAGCGCGCGATCCACGAGATCGGCCGGCAGGCCGGCGTCGGTGGTCATGAACGTCTGCAGCAGGTGGACCATGCGCTCGTGGGCGATCGCATGGGTCTGTCCGGTCCGCGCATAGAGCCAGTCGCTGAAGGCCATGAAGCGATGGAACGGCGCTTCGCCGAGCAGCAGCGGCAGGGTGCGCGGATAGCGGCCGGAGTTGGCGATTATGTCCCAGTAGCGCGCGAACCGCGACAGACGCTGCATCTGCGCGAAATCGATGACGTCGGTGCTGAGGATGTTGTACGGCGGATCCGGATTGAAGCGCAGATCGTGCGCCGCGGCGTGACGCGCGATCGGCGCGCCGCGCAGGCGCTTGAGGATGCCGAACTGAATCTCGTGCGGGGCCAGCGCGACAAGACGGTCGAAACCGCGGGCGAAACTCTCGACGTCCTCGCCCGGCAATCCGGCGATCAGATCGACATGCAGATGCGCGCGCGAATCCTCGCGCAGCCAGCGCAGGTTCGCCGCCGCCTTGTCGTCGTTCTGGCGCCGCGAGATCCGGGTCTGCACGCCCGGATCGAAGGTCTGGATCCCGATCTCGAACTGCAGCGTGCCGGGCGGGAACTTCGCGATGGCGGCTTTCAGCCGTTCCGGCAAATGATCCGGAATCAGCTCGAAATGCGCGAACGGCGGATCGTCCGGCGCGGCCTCGATCTTGGCGAGGAAGAACTCGAGGATCGCCAGCGACACATCGACCTTGAGGTTGAAGGTGCGGTCGACGAACTTGAACTGGCGTGCGCCGCGCGCGTACAGCCGCTCCAGCGCATCCATGAACCGCTGCAGCTCGAACGGCCAGGCGGTCTTGTCCAGCGACGACAGGCAGAATTCGCATTTGAACGGACAGCCGCGCGAAGCTTCGACGTAGAGATGGCGCTGGCGCACGTCCTCGTCGGTGTACTCGTCGTAGGGCAGCACCAGTTCCTTGAGATCGGCCTGCCGCCCCGGAATCACCCGCGCATGCGGCGTCTCGCCGTGCAGCAACTGTCCCGCGACCTCGGCGAAGGTCACGTCGCCCCAGCCGGTGATCACGTAGTCAGCCAAGGCGCAGATCCGCTGCTCGCCAACTTCGTAGCTGACCTCGGGCCCGCCGAGCACGACGATCAGCTCCGGCGCCACGGTCTTCAACTGCGCCACCAGCCGCGTGCTTTCCTCGACGTTCCAGATGTAGATGCCGAGCCCGACGATCCGCGGCCGCTGCGCGAGGATCTTCTCGACGATCTCCTCGGTCTTCTGACCGATCACGAACTCCAGGATCGCCGAGCGCTCGCGCAGCGCGCCCAGATTGGCGCGCAGGTAGCGCAGCCCCAGCGATGCGTGGGAATAGCGTGCGTTGAGCGTCGAGAGCAGGATGTCGGGCATGAACGATGCGGATAAAGCATCCGTGGGCTAAGCCACGAACTGCTCGCTGAGAATGCGTTCTTCCAGGTTGTGTTCCGGGTCGAACAGCAGGGTGACGGTGCGGTCGCGGGATTCGCGGATCGCGACTTCGACCACGTCGCGGACTTCGTGCGAATCGGCGGTGGCGCTGACCGGGCGCTTGTAGGGGTCGAGCACACGGAATCTGACTTCGGTGTCGGCCTTGAGCAGCGCGCCGCGCCAGCGCCGTGGACGGAACGGCGCGATCGGGGTCAGCGCGACGACGCCGCTGCCCAGCGGCAGGATCGGACCGCCCGCGGAATAGTTGTAGGCGGTGCTGCCCGCGGAGGTGGCGACCATCACGCCGTCGCAGATCAGTTCGTCCAGACGGGTCTGCCCGCTGAGTTCGATCGCGATGTGCGCGGCCTGGCGGGTCTGGCGCAGCAGCGAGACCTCGTTGTAGGCGAGCGAGGCGACGCTGGCCCCGGATTCGGTCTGCACCCGCATCTCCAGCGGGCGCAGCTTGGCCGGTTCGGCCGCGGACAGCCGCTGCAGCAGGTCGTCCTCGCCGAACTGGTTCATCAGGAACCCGACCGTGCCCAGCTTCATCCCGTAGACCGGGCGACCCAGCTCGCCGTAGCGATGCAGGGTCTGCAGCATGAACCCGTCGCCGCCGAGCGCGCAGAGCACATCCGCCTGCTCCGGCACGCACTGACCGTGCCGCGCGGTCATCGCCGCCAGCGCGGCCTGCGCATCGGCGGTGGGGCTGGCGAGAAAGGCGATGCGCTGGTCGCTCACACGGACTCCTGACCGATGCGGGCGAACCCCCGCGTGGATGAGCATAGCGGATGCGCGGCGGGAGCGCAGTCCGCGCCGCGGCGATTCCGGACGATGGCGCGAAGCATCCGCCATCGCCTGAAGGGGAGGCGTCGATCGAGAAAGCAGGTCCCTTGCCTTCGGCTCGGGATGACAATCCGGGAGCGAACGCTCACCGATACGCCCCGAAACGCCGACGGCCCCGCGAACGGGGCCGTCGGATCACACATACGGGCAGATCCGATCAGCCTTCGGACAACATCGACAACCGCCGCACCGCGACCGATGCCGTCGGATAGTCGAGCGTCTTCTGCGCCGCGAGTTCGGACAGCATGCCCAGCGTGAACCGCAGCGAGGCGTCGTCGCGGCCGATCCAGGCCGCGACCTTGGCGTCGGCGGTCGCGCCCGGCGTCTGCAGCACCTGGCCGGTGAGCTGGCGCTGCTGCGCGGCCAGTTCGTCGCGCAGCGAACCGCGCGCGACCGCGTGCCAGCGGCCATCGACGGCCAGCGCGTCGATCTGCTGGTACAACCACGGCAGCTTGAGCGCCTCGCCGAGACGGAAATGGACCTTGGCCACGTCCACCGGCTTGAGCTTGCGCGCGCGCGCGACTTCGATGATGTCGCAGCACCATTCCAGGTACGGCAGCGCGGCCAACTGCTTCGCCAGCGGCTCGGGGAAGCCCTTGGCCTTCCAGTCGGCGAGGCTGGCGTCGTACGTCGGGCGCATCGACGACGGCAGGATGCCGGAGCCGGCGCGGATCTCGCGGAAGCCGTCGTGATAGCGCTCGACCGCGGCGGTGATGCCCGGGATCGCGCCGGGACGCGCCAGCAGCCAACGGGTCATCGAACGCTGCAGGGTCCAGATCGTCTGCAGCGCGTCGACCTGCACCGATTCCGAAACCTTGCCGTCGAGCTCGTCGATCTGCTTCCACAGCTCGCGCGCGTCGAGGGTTTCGCGGGTGATCGTGAACGCCTTGGCGACCTCGCCCGGGCTGCGTCCGGTGTCCTCGGTCATGCGCAGGGTGAAGGTCGCGCCCATGCGGTTGACCATCGAGTTGGTCACCGCGGTGGCGATGATCTCGCGCTTGAGGCGATGCTGCTGCATCGCCCGCTCGTACTTCTTCTGCAGCGGCACCGGGAAGTAACGGACCAGTTCCTTCGACAGATACGGGTCTTCCGGCACGTCCGAATCGAGCAGTTGCTGGAACAGCACGATCTTCGAATACGACAGCAGCACCGACAGCTCCGGCCGGGTCAGGCCGATCCGGCGCGCCTTGCGCTCGGCGATCTCGGCGTCGCTGGGCAGGAATTCGATCTGGCGATCGAGCAGACCCTGCGATTCGAGGGTCTTGATGAAGTGCTGTTTGGAGCCGAGCCGGCTCAGCGACATCCGCTGCATCAGGCTGAGGGCCTGGTTCTGGCGATAGTTGTCGTTGAGCACCAGCTGTGCGACCTCGTCGGTCATCGCCGCCAGCAGTTTGTTGCGCTCGGGCGTCGACAGCTTGCCGCGCTGCACTTCGCCGTTGAGCAGGATCTTGATGTTCACCTCGTGATCGGAGGTGTCGACGCCGGC
>JBIJBH010000107.1:0-9200 GCA_044345315.1 Lysobacteraceae bacterium | reverse complement strand
GGCCTCAGGCCCGCAACGTGCGCTGCCGGCGCGATGAGCCCCGCACCGATGAAAGCCGTACCGACGAAACCCGCGCGACCTGTCGCTCCACGCGCTGCGCCGCGCGCGCGATCGCCGCGTACAGATCATCGCTGCGCTCGTCGATCAGCACCGCCGGCGCGCCGCGCAACCGGACCTCGAAACGGCAGCGTTTGTCGATGCCGCCGCGCGGCCCGTTGTCGTCCGACAGCCGCACCCGCACCTTCGCCACCAGCCCCCGGAAGCGGCCGAGCGCGAAGTCGAGCCGCTCGCGGGTGAACGCGTGCAGCGCGGCGGTGGTGCGGAATCCCTCGGAGCGGATGTGCAGTTCCATGACCTGGCCTCGTGTGTCGGGGGAGCCACGGTTATAGCCACCGCCCCGGTCCCGGGCGATTCGAATATGCTGCCCGTGACCTTCGGAGTTTTCGAACATGACGCGCGCCATCAACTACAAGCACCTGCACTATTTCTGGGCGGTGTCGCGCTGGGGCGGGATCACCCGCGCCGCCGAACGTCTGCACCTGACCCCGCAGACCCTCAGCGGACAGATCAAGCAACTGGAGGACAGTCTCGGCGTGGTGCTGTTCCGGCCGGTCGGCAAACGGCTGGAGCTGACCGAGGCCGGCCGGGTGGCCTATTCCTACGCCGACGAGATGTTCTCGCTCGGCGCCGAGCTGGGCGAAGCCCTGCGCGCATTGCCCGCGGGCCGCCCGGAGACCTTCCGGGTCGGGATCGCCGACGCGGTGCCCAAGACCATGGCGCAGCGTCTGCTCGCGCCCGCTCTCGAGATCGCCGACGGCATGCGCCTGGTCTGCCGCGAGGGCGATCTGGAGCCGTTGTTGGCCGACCTGGCCCTGCATCGCTTCGACATGGTGCTGTCGATCCGGCCGGTGCCGCAGGGGCTGAACCTGCGCAACTACAACCATCGGCTCGGCGAATCGACGATCGGCTTCTTCCAGGCCCGCAGCCGGGGCCGGCCGCGCGGCGCGTTCCCGCGCTGCCTCCACGGCCAGCCGCTGCTGCTGCCGGGCCAGGACTCGCCGCTGCGCGCCGACCTGCTGAGCTGGTGCGAGGAGCGCCGGGTGGTGCCGCGGATCGTTGGCGACTTCGACGACAGCGCCCTGGTCAAGGCCTTCGGCGCCGCCGGCGCCGGGGTGTTCCCGGCACCGCTGGCCTTGCGCGACGAGGTCGAACGGCGCTACGACAGCGTCCTGATCGGGGTCGCCGACGGCGTACTCGAGAGCTACTACGCGATCTCCAACGAGCGCCGGGTCAGCCACCCTGCAGTGAGCGCGATCGTCGCCGCGGCCGGGCGGATGCTCGCCGAGGGCGCGCCGGTATCTTCGAAAAAGCCGAACAAGACCCCCCGACAATCCGAATAGACCGCGGCCGGGTCCGTCGGTAACGTGATTCGCACGACGGGCCCCTCTGACAGCCGCCGCCGCGATGCTCTCGCCTCTCAGGCAGCGTCGGAGGGTCAATGGATGGAAGCGTCTTTCGCGTGGCCATCGCTCGATTTTCCAAGCCATCCCCTGTGGCTGCGAGCGACCTTCAGTGCCATCGCGATCGCGTTGCCCGCGTTCGGTTTCGGGGTCCTCAACCGGAAGGACCACGAGATCGAGACAGACGAGGGTCTGCGGCTTTCGGCGGGCTGCATGACATTCTCGGTCGCGTTCGGCGCCTGGGTCTGGTGGTACTCAGGCGCCGAACGCGGCACGGATCGCCTCTTTCGCCTACTCCTTCGGATGCGCCTCGCCTGCGGCGACGACCTGCGCTCCACGTCCTCTCACTCCTGCTCGCCCTCCGGCACGGCTCCTCCGTGCCTCGGCATCGCTCGCACGTCATGCCGGCGCGATGTTCGATATTCGAGAAAATCGAATAAAGCCTTGTGATCTTTCGAATGCCAACGGCGCCGCGACGCCGCTAGGATTCGCACCACGACGGGCCCCTCTGGCAGCCACGCTGCGATGTCGTCGCCTTCCCGGCTTCCCGCATCACTGACCCAGAGGATCATTCGCGATGGAAAGTTTCGCGCCTTGGCTGTTCCAGGAATTTCTCGGCAAGGACGCCTGGCTGTGGCTGATGTTCATCGGCATCGTCATCGCCCTGCTCGCCTTCGATCTGGGCGTGCTCAACCGCAAGGATCACGAGATCGGCATCAGCGAGAGCCTGTGGCTGTCGGCGGGGTACATCGCGGTCGCGTTGATCTTCGGCGGCTGGGTCTGGTGGTACCTGGGCGCCGAACGCGGCATGGAGTACTACACCGGCTTCCTCATCGAGAAGTCGCTGGCGCTCGACAATGTCTTCGTCATCGCGCTGATCTTCGCCTACTTCTCCATTCCCCGTCTGTATCAGCATCGGGTCCTGTTCTGGGGCATCCTCGGCGTCATCGTCCTGCGCGCGATCATGATCGGTCTCGGCGCCGCGATCGTCGACCAGTTCAGCTGGGTGCTCTACCTCTTCGGCGCGTTCCTGATCCTCACCGGCATCAAGATGCTGTGGATGATCGACAACATGCCCGACATCGGCAACAACCCGCTGCTCAAGCTGATGCGCAGGCGCATGCGGGTGACCGACGAGATCCACGGCAACAAGTTCTGGGTCAAACGGCCGGTCTCGTCGGCGCCGGGGGCGCCGGTGGTGTGGTGGGCGACGCCGCTGTTCTTCGCCCTGATCCTGGTCGAAGTGGCCGATCTGATCTTCGCGGTCGATTCGGTGCCGGCGATCTTCGCGATCACCACCGACCCGTTCATCGTCTACACCTCCAACATCTTCGCGATCCTCGGCCTGCGCGCGCTGTATTTCGCGCTGGCCGCGGTGATCCACCGCTTCAAGTACCTCAAGTACGCGCTGGCCGCGGTGCTGGTGTTCATCGGCGGCAAGATCTTCTGGAACCAGATCGTCGGCAAGCTCGACCCGTCGATCTCGCTGAGCGTCACCGGCGGCCTGATCGCGGCGGGCATCCTGTTCTCGCTGTACAAGACCCGCGACGAGACCGGTCGGAGCGCAGAAGCTGCGGCCGGCACCGAGCCGGCCCGGGAGTCGTGACGCCGAAACGACGAGGCGTCGCACCGGCCGCATGCGCGCCGGTGCGACTGCGGAGGCTCACTTGCAGGCGTCCTGGATCTTGCCCAAATCGCCGCCCTGCGCCGCAGCCCTGCAGGCCTCGTACTTCGCCTGCTGCGCCGCCAGCGCCGCGAGCTGCTTCAGGTACTCGGTCTCGGCCGTGGCCATGCCCTTGCGGTCGTTGAGCCCGGCCGTGACGGCCTGCGAATAAGCCTTCAGCACATCCGCCGGCAGCTTCGCCAGACCGAGCACGTCGCCACCTGCGTTCACGTCGAACACCGTCGGCGAGCCGTCGGTGAAGCTCACGCTCCAGGTCGCCTCTGCGAACAGCGTGCGCGGGATCGGCAGGAAGGCGATGGCCGATCGACGATCGACCAGCGACACCACGAAGACCTTGCGCTGGCCATCGTCCGAGGTGACCGTGACCTGCACCGGCCGACGCTGGCGGTAGAAGTAGCCGTGGCCGTAGCCGTGGCTGTCGCCCCGGGTGCTCACGCCACGCCACTGCCCGGCGACCTGGTCTCCGCCCGCCGCCCCGCCGACGCCGAGGTTGTCGATCGCGACGCTGAGGCCGCAGGGCAGATCGGCCGAGGAACGCGCTGCCCGTTCGAGATCGGTGGCATCGCGTACGCTCTCCCCGAGCACGCTCAGCTGCCGTACGCCGGCCGATCCCGTCGCATTGTCGCCGCCGGCATCGAGCACCCACTCGTAGCTGCCGGCCTGCGCGCAGCCGGGGTTGTTCGCTTTCGATGCGAACATCCGTTCGGTGCCCGAAGCCAACTGCGCGAGAAATTGCGCGACCTGCGGTGTGTTGGTGCCCTTCTGTTCGCCGCTGAGCAGGCCGTCGGCGTTGACCCCGATCTTCAACGTGTTGGAACCGATCTGGTTGCGCCGGTACTGCGCGACGTAGCGCGCGCCAGGATCGGCGAACGCGGTGGTCGGCGCCACCGTGATCGTGCGCGTCTGCGGCGCGCCGCCGGTGCCGGCGGTCACGGTCAGGGTAAGTTTCAGGCGCTGCATCGGCAGGTGGTAGACCATCCCGCCCTGGGTCTTGACCACCTCGCTCTGCGAATTCATCGCCGGCAGTTTGGTCGAACGGATCGGCGCGCAGCCGGCGCTCGCGATCGAAAGGGCTGTCAACGATGCGATCAGGGTCGGACGGAGAACGGACGTCATGATGCTGCTCCTGGAACATGCGGAATCGTCGTTCCAGAGATAACACCATCGCTGCGCGCACACGGGCTCAGTGCGGAATCAGAACCCGTAGCGCAGGAAGCCGCCGTCGACCGCGATGCATTCGCCGGTGATGTACGCCGCCGCGGGCAGGCACAGGAACGCGACCGCGGCGGCGACTTCCTCGGGTTCGCCGACCCGGCCCATCGGCGTGCGCAGCAGCACGTCGTCGAGATAGTCCGGATCGGCCAGCTTGGTCGAGGTGCGGCGGGTGCGGATGTACCACGGCGCGACGGCATTGACGCGGATCCCGTCCTCGGCCCATTCGCAGGCGAGATTGCGGGTCATCTGGTGCATCGCCGCCTTGCTCATGCCGTAGGGCGCGCCGCTGCGCACGTGGGTGATGCCGGAGACGCTGCCGACGTTGACGATGCTGGAGACGGCGTGTTTCGTCAGCAGCGGATAGGCGCAGCGCGAGAGCTCGAAGGCGCTGAACAGGTTGGTCTCGAAGATCCCGCGCCACTCGTCTTCGCTGTAGTCGATCGCCGGCTTCGTCAGATTGCCGCCGGCATTGTTGACCAGGATGTTGAGGCCCTGCTCGATGTCCTCGACCCAGTCCAGCAGCTCGCGCCGCTGCTCGTCGTCGCTGACGTCGGCGGCGAAGCTGCGCACCTCGCCGTCGGGGAATTCCTCCTCCAGCTCGCGCCGCACCGTGTCCAGCCCGCCGGCGTCGCGCGCCGCGATCAGCACCCGCGCGCCGAAGCCCAGCAGCTCGCGCGCGATCGCGCGGCCGATCCCGGCGCTGCCGCCGGTGACGAGGGCCAGTTGTCCGTCGAGACGCCAGCGCTGCGGGTCCATGGGTCGGTGCCGGTGCGGAGTTGGGCGTAGGATAGCCGCGTCGCCGCCACGGAGAACCCGCATGCGCCGCTTCCGTTCTTCCGACTTCGGTCCGTTCGACTTCGGTTCTCTCGAAGTCCGCCCGTCCGTCCTGTCCTCCGCGGCCCTCGCCGCCGCCCTCGTCCTCGCCGGCTGCTCGCGTCCGCAGATGCCCGAACACGACAAACCGCCGCAACCGCAGGCCACGGCGCCGGCCGCGACCGCAGGGGCGCGCCCGGGTGCGCTGGCCGACTCGATCCAGCGCCCGATCGACCGTGCCGAAGCCGCCCAGTCCGAGAGCGCCGCCGCCGCCGAGCGTCAGCGCGAGGTGATCGACGCGGCGACGGGGAACTGAAACGAAGACGCCCGGGCGAACCCGGGCGTCGGTGTGTTGCGTGGCGTGCGGAACGCCGCGACGCAACCGGTGGGTCAGAACCCGCAGAAGCAGTAGGCGAGGGCCTTGGCCTGGACGCCGCGATGCTGGCTGCGGAGGACGTGTTCGATCATCTCCAGATCGCGTTCGGCCTGCGGGGCGATATCGGCGACGATGTCCCGGGCTAAGTCGGAGCGACCGAGCAGGGCGGCGCCGATCCGGCTGGAGGCGAAGCCGCTGAACCAGCGCTCGAACGGGGTGAGCTGGTGCTCCATGTAGCGCACGCTGTAGGTGCCGGGCTTGTCGCCGAGCTTGGCGCGCTTGGCGGCGTCGTTGAGCGCGGCCTGCAGGCCGCCGAAGCTGTCGACCAGCCCGCGTTCCTTGGCCTGCGCGCCGCTCCAGACGCGACCGCGGGCGACCGCATCGACGTCGGCGATCGGCTTCTTGCGCGCTTCGGAGATGCGGCCGGTGAAGTCGCGATAGCCCTTCTCCATCACCGACTGCAACACTGCGCCGACTTTCGGCGACATCGGGCGAGTCAGGTCGAAGG
The DNA here is from genome assembly GCA_044345315.1 of Lysobacteraceae bacterium. Lineage (GTDB taxonomy): Bacteria > Pseudomonadota > Gammaproteobacteria > Xanthomonadales > Xanthomonadaceae > Lysobacter_I. The sequence goes on along the minus strand of JBIJBH010000107.1, from coordinate 3,144 downwards.
ACCCCGCAATCGACGTGGTGCCGACGCCATCGGTGCGCACGCCGACCTTCTCCAGCGCGCGCGGGACGGTCGGGAACATGCCGAAGATGCCGATCGAGCCGGTGATCGTGGACGGATCGGCGTAGATGCGGTCGGCGTTCATGCTGATCCAGTAGCCGCCGGAAGCGGCGACGTCGCCCATCGACACCACGACCGGTTTGCCGGCCTTCTTCAGCGCGACGATTTCGCGGCGGATCTGCTCGGAGGCGAACACTTCGCCGCCGGGCGAGCTGACGCGCAGCACCAGCGCCTTCACGCTGTCGTCGTCGCGGGCGTCGCGCAGCAGCGCAGCGGTGGATTCGCCGCCGACGCGGCCGGCCGGCTGTTCGCCGCCCATGATCGTGCCTTCGGCGACCACCACCGCGACGTGGCCGTCGTCGCCGAGGATCGGCGGCTTGCCGTTGAGGTGGGCGAGATAGTCCTCGAAACCGATCTGGCGGAAACCGCCTTCGGCCTGCTCGTCGGCGGTGCCGCGCTTGGCCAGCAGGTTGTCGACTTCTTCCTCGGTCTTCAGTCCGTCCACCCACTTCTGATCGAGCGCGTACTTCGCCAGATCGCCGTTGGCGGCCTGGATGCCCTCGGGCAGGCGCTCGATCGCGGCGGCGATCGCGACGGGATCGAGCTTGCGCGGCTTGGCGATATCGGCGAGATGGCGCTGCCAGATGTCGTTCATCCAGAACAGATCGGCTTCCTTGGACTCCGGCGACGCGGCGTCGAGGACGTAGGGCTCGGCCGCCGACTTGTACTCGCCGACCTTGAACAGGTGCACGTCGACGCCGAGCTTGTCCTGCAGCGCTTCGCGGTAATACATGCGATAGCCGGCGAGCCCTTCCAGCAGCATGCCGCCGAGCGGATCGAGATAGATCTCGTTGGCCTGCGCGGCCAGCAGATACTGGGTCTGGTCGAAGGCTTCGCCGAAGGCGATCACCTGCTTGCCCGAGGCGCGCACCGCGGCGATCGCGTCGGCGACTTCGCGCGCGGCGGCGAAGCCGTTGAAGCGCAGGCCTTCCACGCGCAGCAGCACGCGTTCGATGCGTTTGTCGTCCTTCGCCGACCGCAGCACCTGCAGCAGATCGCGCAGCTGCACTTCGGCGGCGCCGTCGTCGCCGAGGGCCTGGGCGAGCGCACGGCTGGTGGGGTCGATCGAGTACTGCTCGACCACCGTGCCTTCGGGCGCCAGCACCAGGGTTGTGCCTTCCAGCACCGGCATCACGCGCTTGCCGCCGCCGGCGCCCAGCGCGGCGATGAACAGCAGCAGCAACAGGAAGAACAGCAGATTGAGCATCAGGCGGCGGGTGAAATTCATCGCGTCCCACAGGCCGACCAGGATGGTGGCGACGGGGCCGCGACGGCGCGGTTCGTTCATGACGATGGATCTCCCGATTGTCTGCGGACAGTGTGCCCGGACCGTCCGTTGCGGTCATCCGCCATCGGTCATTGCCACCGGCGGCAGGGGCGGTGGCTCAGGTCGGCCCGGTGGGGTCGGCCAGCGCCAGCCTCCGGTCGTCCGGCGCCATGACCGGCATCCGGCGCGAGCGGCGCAGGAAGCGCCAGCCCAGCAGCACCGCGGCGACGCACAGCCCGGCGATCAGACCGATCCACATGCCCTGCGGGCCGCGCGGCGCGATCCAGCCTTCCACGCCCAGCCCCAGCGCCGCACCCAGCGGCATGCCGATGCCCCAGTAGGCCAGCGCCGCGATCAGCATCGGCACCCGGGTGTCCTTGAGCCCGCGCAGGGCGCCCATCGACAGCACCTGCAGGCCGTCGGGGAACTGGAAGGCGGCGGCCATCAGCAGCAGGGTCGCGGCCAGGGCCACGACTGCGGGATCGCCCGAATACAGCCCGGCGATGGTCTCGTTGCCGGCGAGCAGGGTCGCGGCGGTGATCAATTGGGTGCCCAGCACCAGAACATAGCCGGCGAAGGCGGCGCGGCGCAGGCCGTCGCGGTCGCCGCGGCCCAGCGCGTGGCCGACCCGCACCGTGGTCGCCTCGGCCAGCGCCATTGGCAGCATGAAACACAGGCTGGCGACGTTGATCGCGATCTGGTGCGCCGCCGCCGGCACCGTGCCGAGCCGGCCGATCAGCAGCGCGGTGGCGACGAACAGACCGCCCTCCATCAGCCACGACAGCCCGATCGGCAGGCCCAGCCCGAGCAGGCCGCGGATCGGCGGCCAGCGCGGCGGGTCGCGACGGGCGAACAGGCGCAGCGCGCGGAAGCGGCGCGCCCGCGCCAGATACAGCGCCAGCGCGATCGCCTGCAGCCACATCATCGCCGCGGAGGCGATGCCCAGCCCGCCGGCGCCCATCGCCGGCAGCCCGCCGACGCCGAAGGCCAGTGCCCAGCCCAGCGGCGCCAGCACCAGCAGCCCGCCGAAGCCCACCAGCATCGTCGGCAGAGTGAAATGCAGGCCGTCGCACAGGTAGCGCATGCACAGATACAGCGCCAGCGCCGGCACGCCCCAGCGGATGCCGTGGACGAAATCGGTAGCGCCCGGGCGGATGTGCGGATCGATGCCCATCGCGTCCAGCGCCAGCGGCAGCGCGCTGAGCAGGGCGAACATGCCGAGCCCGAGGAACAGCGCCAGCCACATCGCCTGACGGAACAGCGGACCGATCTCCTCGCGCCGGCCGGCGCCGTCCAACTGCGAGACCGAGGCCGGCACCGCGATCAAAGTGCCCATCGGCACCATCAGCGGCAGCCAGAACAGGGCGGTGCCGACCGAGACCGCGGCCAGGGTGTCGGTGCCGTGGCGACCGGCGATCAGCGCGTCGATCAGCCCGATCAGCCCGGTCGAGACGTGTCCGGCCATCAGCGGGCCGGCCAGCCGAGCGCTGCGGCGCAGTTCGTCGCGGAAGCGGGGATGGTGTTCGGCGATGGGTTGAGGCTGTTGCTCGTGCTGCATGCGCGCCGGCGGCCGGGCCTGCGCGGTCGGTCGCGCTCGGGCTGCTATCTTAGCGCTCGGATGTCCGCGCCCCGGGGAAGGGCATGACCGAACCTGCCACCGATACCGTCCCCCATGCGCCGCCCGCCGCCTGCGAGAACTGCGGCAGCGTGCTGCAGGGGCATTACTGCCATGTCTGCGGCCAGCGTGCGCACAATCCGCT
>JBIJBH010000106.1:0-9281 GCA_044345315.1 Lysobacteraceae bacterium | reverse complement strand
GCATCCCGTCCGCACCGCCGACCTGGATGCGCCCGACTTCGCGGGTGATCTCGTCCTGGGTGATGAGGCGGCGGCGGTTCCGCACCTTGTCGAGCACGGTCTCGGGAATGCCGCCGAAACTGTCCACATCCACCCAGGCCACGCCGCGCACCGTCTGGATCGCGGCGACGATCTCGCACAGCAGCGCCGGCTGGCCCAGCGCGCGGGCGTCGAACCCGAAGCGCTGCAGCAGGCGCGCGCGCACCGCCTCGACCACCGGTTCCCAGCGATGGCCGTCGGCCAGGCGCAGCTTGGCCTCCAGCACCAGCGCGATGCGCTCGCGCATCGCGACTTCCACCGCCAGTCCGGGATCGCCCAGTTCGCGCAGCGCGGCCAGCAGATTGCGATGGAGGTCGGAGGTCGGATCGATCGGCATGTCCTCGACCCCGGCGATGGTGACGTGCACGACTTCGCGGCCGCCGTCGCTGAGCCGGATGGCGTGGGCCTTGGCGATGCCGGCGTACATCCGGGTGAAGTCGGCGTAGTCCGACAGCGAGACCAGCCGATCGAGGGCGACAGTCGAACGCGGCGCGTTGTCGCGGATCAGATCGAGGGTTTCGCGGTCGGCGCCGCCGGAAGCGCGCAGCGGATTGATCACGTCCTTGACGCCGAGCGGGCGCGTGACCAGCAGGTTGATCTGCCCGGCCCGCACGTTGCCGCCCTTGCCGATGCCGTTGCGGTATTCGGCGCGGATGTTCTCGAAGCCGGTCGGCGGCCGCACGCCGTCGATGCCGTTGCCGAAGGTCACCGTGGTCTTGTCGTCGTCGCCGGTGCGGGCGACGAACACGCGGGCCTCGGGGCCGACGCCGGCGAGGGTGTCGACCTCGTGCCATTCGATATCGTTGACCAGCACCTTGAGCGTGCTCTGCGCGCCGGCGGCCGTCGGCGCCGGGCGCCAGGTCAGCGGCGGCTGGCGCAGTTCGAAGCGCTGCATCGACATCCGCGCATCGCCGCCGCCCAGCACCTCGCGCCTGCTTTCGCCGTGGCTGGCCGGCACCACGTTGCCGTGGATGCGCAGGGTGTCGCGCTTGTAGCGGTAGGCGGTCGGCGTCGCCAGGCGCAGGGTGGTGTGGGCGCGATCGCCGGGCAGCGTCGCGTCGGCGCCGTGGGTGAGGCCGGCGACCATCAGCAGTTCGCTGGTACGGACGCCGCTCACGCCCTCGATGTCGGCGCGCTCGCCTTCGAAGATCACCCAGCGTCCCGAAGTCAGCGCTTCGTGCAGCGGGCCGAGCTCGATCTGCTGGCCTTCGACCGTGCTCGTGATCGGTTCATCGACCAGGGTCAGTGCGGCCTTCTGCAGATGCAGGCGGGTCTTGCGCAATGCGGTGATCGGAAGCCGCCCTTGTTCGATCTCGCCGTAGCCGCTGACGATCCGCCATGGCGGTGCCGCCAGTTCGATTTCGGTCGCGTCCGCCGACAGGCCGTAGGCGGTGCGCGGACCGGTGGAGACCGCGGTCGCGCGGCGGACCTGGCGCAGATACGGCATCTCCGCGACCCCGGTCGGCTGCTGGATCAGGACCAGATCGCCCACGGCCAGACGCTCGTCGGCGCGCGCGAGGAAGGCGTTGGTTTCGGTTTCGTCCTCGGCGTAGTCCCATTCGGAGAAGGTCGTGCCTTTGTCGCTGAAGCTGGGCTCCTGCGCCGCGCCGGCGCCGAACAGCGATTCGCCGCCGCGCAGCAGAAACACGCCTTCGAGCGCTGCGCCCTGCGGCGCCTGCGACGACGCAGCCGCACCGCGCCAGGCGGTGTAGTAATTCCCTTTCAGCCGCGGCGCGAAATCGACCAGCAGCTGCGGCTGCACGTCGGCGCCCCTGGCGAACGCGGTGCCGAGATCGCGCCGCAGCTGCAGCGTGTTCGCGACCTGCGCGACCGCCGGCTTGAGCAGGCCCTCGACGAAATCATCGGGCGTGCCGCCGGATGCAGGCGGCGGCGGCGGTTGCGCCTGCAGGTTATCAATCCGCTTGGCGAAATCCTCGATCAGATCGAAGACTTCCTGATCGTCGTCGTTGATCCTGTGACCGACGACTTCGGCCCATGCCGACGGCGGCGGAGCCAGCCCCAACTGGACCGTACTCAGCAGGGCCAGCGCATTGCGCAGCGCGTCCGCGGAACCTGCGGTTTCGTTCTTCTGCGCCGCGAACAGCGCGGCGACGAGCGTGTCGAGCGCCGGCAAGGCCGCGATCAGCAGCGGATCCAGCGGCTGCAGCGCCAGCGTGGTGCGCGCTGCGGGATAATCGGGCGTCGCCGCCGCCACCTTGCGCGCCCAGTGCACCGGCACACCGGCGACGACGAAACGCAGCAACAGCAGATCGCCCGGCTGCGCTCCGCTGTCGGTACCGGCGATGTGCAATGCATCGATGGTCGTGACCGTGCCGACGGCGTTGGCGTTACCGAGCGTGATCCGCTGCGGCCGGCTGCGGCGGACCTGCAGATCGTTCCATTCGCGGCGCGCCAGCAGCGGCTCGTCGGTCTCGAAGGATTGCGGCAGCTCGCCGGGGCCGCCGGGTACGCTCTGCGCGCGCGCGCCGGGCGCGATCTCGACCGGTTCGGCCTGATTGTCGTCGACGGTGTAGGAGAGGAACACGCTGGCCGACACGCCGGCCCGCGGCGCGTAGCCGACCAGGCGCGCGAGTTCGACCAGCGAGCGACGCTCGGTCGCGGTGCGCACGTAGCCCTCGTTGGCGATCCGTTCCTGATAGAAGCTCAGCACGTCGGCGACCGTGGCCCAGGCATCGAGCATCGCGATCGCCGGATCGGCCGGATCGCGCGTGGTCAGGGTGCGCAGCGGGCGGAAACGCTCCGGCGTCTGGCCGTCGCGGCCGGGCGCATAGACCTCGATCTGCGGCAACCGCGCGCGCATGCTGGCGAAAAAGCGGCCGTGGGTACCGACGCGATAGCGCAGGGCGGGCAGTCCGGGCCGGTTGGCGATGTCCACCGGCGTCATGGTGGCGATGCCTTCGCAGCATCCGCAGCCGGAGTCGCCGGAAGAGCCGTCGCAACCGCAGTGTTGGCAGGTCATGTGCGCTGTCTCCGTGAATGCATGGCGCGACGGCTCAGCGGCCGCCGCGCACCTCGATCGCGAACGAACCGTGTTCGGGATGATTGGGGTCGTTGTCGAGCCGTGCGATCTCGTACCGGGCCAGCGCCAGCAGGCCGTCTTCGAGTTCGCGGTTCGGCGGCAGGAAGGTGCGCTGCAGCCGGGTCACGCGCACGCATTCGACTCCGGGCACGGCCATCGCCTCGGCGACGATCGCGCTCATCCGCAGCGGCTCGCCGAAGCTCAGCCGGTCGGGGTGGAAATAGCCGAGGCTGCCGTCGCGCATGCGCCGACGGCCGAAGCGTTCGAGCAAGGCGGCCTTGACCGCGCCGCGTTCGTATCCCGGCAGGGCGCAGACCTCCAGACCGAGATCGATCGCGACGTAGCGCGCCGGTTCGACGTGCAGGTCGTGACCCATGCGACGGACGGCGTGCAGCGCGGTTTCGACTTCGCCGAGCAGCGGTTCGGTCGCGGGCACGCGGCCGAGCGGATCGAGCGCCACGTCGGCCTCGTACCAGCTGCCGGTCCACACCAGTTCGCAGGCGGCGCGCTGCACCCGCGGATCGCGCTGGGCGAATTCGGCGTAGTCGTCGGCGGTGACCGCGCGCAGGCGTTCGCGGCGATAGGCGCCGGGCGCGTACATGCGCGCCTCGGCCAGCGATTCGGGATCGCGACCGCCGCGCGCGGCCATCGGATTGAAGACGCGCAGGCCGAGGCCGTCCAGTTCGCGATCGAGCAGGCGCAGACGGTTGATCGCACCGGGGCCGACGTTGCCGGCGAGACCGCTGCCGATGCGGTAATCCGCGGTGAACGTCGCGCCGGGATCGGGGCGACGGCCGAGCTCGCCGTCGCCGAAACGCAGGTGGGCGATGCCGTCGTTGTCGGTCTCGACCACGACATGACGATCGTCCGCACCGCTGTCGAGCAGATCCGGCACCGGCGTCCACAGCCCGCCGCTGCTGTCGCGCAGACGCAGCGCCGGCAGCGCCCGGCGCGGGTCCTGTTCGAGGCTGCGGCTGGCCGGCGGCGGCGACGGCGGCGGCGGTTCGCGATGGGTCAGCGGTGCGTGCGCCAGACGCCAGCGGATCTTCGCCGGCTGCGGTTCGATCTGCCCCGGCTGGCCTTCGCACAGGCATTCGGAGGTACCGCCGTCCGCAGGCACCGTACCGAGCGGCACGTCGTCCTGGCGACGGCCGTGATCGACCTCGACCACGTTGCCGTGCGCGATGCTGATCCCGCGGATGCGCGCGCAGTCCGGCGCCGGGCCCAGCGCGGACAGGCACAGCGGGAACGGCAGCGCGTCGGCCGCATCCCATTCGACGTGCAGCAGCGGCGTCGATCGCGGTGTCGGGGGCTCCTGCGCACGCTGTTGCCGATACGCACGCTGCGATGCCGACGCCGCTGCGGTCTTGGCGTCGATCTCCGGCGTCGATGGCGCCTCCTCGTCGTGATGGGACGGCGCCGGCAGCAGCGGGAAAAGACTGTCTTCGCCGCGATGCACCCCGGTCAGGCGCACCGCCCAGCAGCGCTCGGGATCGGCATCGGCCTCCAGTCCGGTGCGCGCGCCGCGCACTTCGCGGAAGATCAGCACATCGCCCGGTTGAAGTTGCAGCGCGCGCGCATCGCCGTCGCCGACCCAGGCATCGCGCAGCGTGACCGAGGTCGCGCCGCGCGGCAGACAGCAGTCGTCGCGACCCCAGTCGTAGAACTCGATCCGGCTGTGCGCGGCGTACCAGCGCAGGGTGTCGCCGCCGCGCGGCTCGAAGGTCTCGTGCTGCAGCCTGGACAGATCGACCGGCGCGACCGAGGCGAAGGCGCGCGGGCCGAGCACGGTCGGCAGCGGCAGCTGCGGATCGATGCCGGCGAGGAACGCGATCTCGCGCGGCGCGAACTGGATGTCCTGATCGGTCTCGATCGCCACCCAGGCGCGGGCGTTGCAGCCTTCGTGCAGGCGATAGTCGACCAGCCGCGCGTGGCGACGGACCGAGATCCGCTGGCGCGCGGTGTCCAGATAGGCCTCGGTCGCGACCGCATCCTGGTAATAGGCCAGATGATCGCCGACATAGGCCAGGACTTCGCTGATGGCGACGCCCAGATCCGGCGCATGGCGTTCGTCCCAGCGCGGTGCGATCGCCGCGAGCCGGTCCTGGATCAGGCGCCGGAAACTGGCGTAGTCGCGGGCCAGATAATGAATCGCCGGTTCCGGCGGCGGGGTCTCGATGCAGGCGGCCTGCGGCGCGCAGTCCAGATCCGACGGGCAACCGACCTTGAACGAGAATGTCGCGCTGGCGTACAGCGGATCGGTGTCGGCGACATCGACCAGATGCAGCGCGTAGGGCGCGTGATCGCCGTAGCGGTCGAGGCGGATCTCCAGCCAGTCGTCCAGCTCCGGGTCGTCGCCGATCTTCGGGTCGACATCGAGGATGCGGATGCCGGTGATGCGTTCGCCGCCCTCGATCCGCAGATGATCGACCAGCGCCGGCCCGTCGCCGCGGAACTCCGGCGGCAGTTTGCCGAGAAAATAGGCGTACAGGGTGCGCTGATCGGAGGAGACCTCGACGTAGTCCAGACCGGTGCGGCCGCGGAAGCGGCGGACCGCTTCGCGTCTGGTGTCCTTGCAGCAGTTCGGTGACATGTCCGGTTCCTCGCGCATGTACGGTTCTGGTCGGCCGCCGTGTGGGCGACGCGTCGCCATCAGACCGGTCGGGTGAAGGTCGCGTCGACCTGTTCGCGGGTGCGCAGCAGCAGATAGCTCAGGCGCACCGTCACCGTCGAATCCTCGGCGGCGACGTCCAGCTCGCGCACTTCGATCACGTCGCCCAGCCAGCGCTGCAGCGCGCCGAGCAGGGTGAAACGCACGGTCGCGGCCAGTTCGGGGCTGTTGCCGGCGAAGATCAGCTGCAGCAGGCCGCTGCCGAAATCCGGGCGGTTGACCCGTTCGCCGGGATTGGTGAACACCAGCTGCTCGATCATGTCGCGCACGTGATGCGGATAGTCCGCTTCGGCGCTGCGGCCGCGGCCGTCGGGGTGGAACGGGAAGTCGATGTCCATGCGGGGTCTCCGGATCTTCGGTTCACTTCGCGACTGTTCACTGCGCGACTCTTCACTTCGGGACTGTTCACATCGCGAACACGCGCGGCTGCATCGCGACCACGATCGGCGCGCCCTGCGGGATCTGCTCGACGCTCTGGCACAGGCCGGGGCCGGGACCCGGCCCGGGCGCGACCATCGCCGGCTGCCCCGAGAACAGCACGCGCGCGGTCGGCATCGTCCAGCGCACGGTCACGCACGGCTGCGGTTTGCCGTTGGGCAGCGTGAACGGACAGCCGGCGACAACGATCGTCGGCGGACCCGGCGGCATCGTCGCCACCGGCTGTCCGCTGACCAGCACCCGCGGCTGGGTCGGCGCGATCGTCGCCTGCCCGACCGCGTGCTGACAGGTCATCCCGGCGCCCACATGCAGCAGATATCCCGGCATCGCATCGTCTCCTCGTGTTCTTTCCGCTTCGTCGCTTGTTCGCTTCGTTCGACACGCACGCGATCCGCCGCACGACGGCGATCGCACGCGCCATCGATCAGGTGATCGTCATCGCGCCCAGATTGAAGTTGATGGTCGGCCCGGTCATCATGATCGACGCGCCCTTGCCGTTGTTGAGATAGATCCCGCTGTCGTTGACCACGATCATTGCGCCGGTGGTGCTGCGCAGGACGATGCCGCCGGTCACCGGCGTCGGCGGCAGATCGCTGATGACCAGCGTGTTCTTGAGCAGGGTCTGGATCACGATGCTCGGATCGGCCGGATTGCTCAGCTTGGCGTCGATCGGCGGATCGGCGGGCGTGTCGAAACGGCACCCGACCCACACCGGCAGATCGACGTCGCCGTGTTCGAACATCACCCACACGCCGGCGCCCGGCGGCGGCACCATGTACACCCCCATCGGCCCCGGCGGCCCCGACAGCGGCGTGCACGGTTCGGCCCAGGTCGAGGGCACGAACGAGAGCACGTCGGGGATGCTCAGCATCAGTCGCCCGCGGAATTCCAGGTCGTTGTTCGACACCACCGTGCCGCGATACAGACCGGAGTATTTCTTCTTCATACCGGCACCTTCGGAGTGAGGGAAATCAGGCCGTCGCGGCTGAGCTGGAAGCTCTGCTTGAACTCGCCCGGCTTGATCTTGTGGGTGACGCTGTCGACGTAGTACAGGCCGTCGTAGGCGAGGCCGGCGCCGCGCACGCCGACCAGCAACTTCGAACGCAGCACGTGGCCGTAGCGCAGCACGTCGAGCGAACCGGAGACGGTGATCGCGTTGGCCGCGCCCTTGAGCAGTTTTCCGACGGTCTTCTTCAGCACTTCCTGGATCTGCTCGCCGCCGGTGGCCTCGCTGAAGCGGATCTTCGCCGGCGGCGTCGGTCGCGCGCCCAGCGGCGGCTGGAACACGCTGATGTTCGGGATCGGCAGCGGGATCGGAATGCGTTTGGTCGCCGGATCGTTGAGGGTGACGATGGTCAGATCCTTGGCCAGACCGTCGAGCGAGAAGCTCAGCGAGTCGACGTTGGTGTGCGCGTCCATGTTGACGTTGAGCGCCGGCTGCGGCACGGGAATGCGGATGTTCGGGCCCATGTAGGCGATGCTCTGCCCCGGCATCGGTCCGGGCTCGACGTAGAACACGAACCCGTTGGCGTCGGCGAGCGCACGGATGTGCTGCAGATCGGTCCCGGTCTGGCTGCTCCAGCCGTTGGTCGGGAGGCGGATCGACGGGATGAAGGACGGGATCACCAGCGGCACCACGCCGAACATCGCGTAGGGCGCGAGCGCGGCGTAGGCCTGCAGGGTGTCGTCCATCGCCGTGAACGGCATCTTCTTCTCGACGATGTCCATCAGCACGCTCAGATCGTCGCCGGTGATGGTCAGGGTCGATTGTCCGGGGTCGTTGCTCGGCCCGAGTTCCTGGCGGGTGACCACGCCGTCCATCAGCACCTGCGGCAATCCGCCGAGCGTGACCATCACGATCACCCGGGTGGTGATCGGATCGAAATAGCCTGCCGGCAGCAGCGTGGTCAGCAGCGGCGAGTTCTTGCCCACCGCGAAGGTCAGCTGAAAACCGGTCTTGTCCTTGCCGCTGGTGATCTCGACGTTCTGCAGGGCGTCCAGCACGACCTTCGGCGCCGGTACCGGCACCGCAGGCCCGATCATCAGCGTCAGATGGATGCCCTTGACCATGTCACTCCCTCGCCGGCGGCGGCACGCCGGCGGGCAGGGTGATGCGGACGGTGCGGCCGACATCGACGTCGGATTCGGCCGGAACGGCAGGCACGGTCGCATCCAGCGCGCGCCAGACCGTGCCGAGCAGATCGTCGGGATGCCTCGCGCCGTTGGCGTCGCACAGACGCCAGTAGGCTTCCGGATCGCCCAGCTCGCGCGCGGCGACCAGATCGGGACGATCGCCGGCGGCGACGCGGTATTCGTGCAGCAGCACGAAGCCGTCGGTCTGCGGCAGGAAGCGGCGACGCAGGAACGGCACCGGAATGGGCGCGGACGCGCCGCCGCTGTCCTCGGCGGTGAACGTCGCGACCTCGATGCCGTAGTAGCGGCTGGTCGGCGGGAAATCGTAGTTCGCCATCTGTCTGCTCCTGTGCGCTCGATGGGTCCGCTTCAGAACACGCCCGGTATGCCGAGCGAACGGAAATCGCCGCCCGCCGCCTGCGCGGCCAGCCGCTCCTTGCCCTGCAGGTAACTCATGAACAGGCCGCCGCCCTTGCTGTCGAAACCGATGTCGTCGACGCTGAGCACGCGCATGCCGAGGCTGAGCTTGGCGCGGATCGGATTGAGCGCGGTGTCGAACGCTTCCTCGGTCACGCTCAGTTCGGTGATCCGCACCGGCACGATCCGATTGGGGCCGAACACGAACACCGACAGCGGCGCCTGCACCGGCGCGATCTCCAGCGAACCGGACGCGGCGATGCCGTTGTTCGCGCGCAGCGCGGCGCTGGCCGGATGCACCAGCGCCTCGATCGCCGCCAGCTGCGGATGCAGGCCGAGCGTGGTGGCCTGGGTCTGCGCGGCCTCCAGCGCGTCGGTGGCGTCGATCTCCGCGTCGAGCTTGATCGTCTCCACCGGCGGCCCCTTCAGGCGCAGCGCCTCGATCGTGTCGCCGGATTCGGTGCCCGCGCCCTTGATCTGCAGGCTGCGGGTCATGGTGTCGGG
>JBIJBH010000105.1:0-9323 GCA_044345315.1 Lysobacteraceae bacterium | reverse complement strand
TTCTCGTTCGTGACCGATCTGTGGCTGATGGATGTCGCCACCGGCAAGGAAAGCCGCATCGACGGCCTGCCGTCGCCGCTGTCGCTGGCGTCGGTGTCGTGGTCGCCGGACCAGAAATACCTCGCCCTGAACCAGCTCGATCCCAACACCGGCAGCAATGCGCTGTGGCTGGTCGACGTGAACGCGCGCAAGGCGCGCCGGCTGCTGGAGCAGCCGCTGAACACGGTGACCGGCGGCCTGCGCTGGATGCCCGACAGCCGGCACCTGCTGGTGCACCTGCGGGTCGGACAGGGCGGCGCGCCGCAGGCGGAGATCGTCCCGGCCGGCCCCAACACCCAGGAAGTGCGCGGCGGCGGCACGGTGCGCCAGCTGCGCACCTTCCAGGACATGCTGCGCAACCCCAGCGACGAGCGGATCTTCGAACATTACATGCGGGTACAGCCGGCGCTGGTGAGCGTGGACGGCAAGGTCCGCAACATCGGCAAGCCCGATCTGTACATGGGGCTGACGCCGTCGCCCGACGGCAAGCACCTGCTGGCGCAGCGGATCGAACGGCCGTACTCCTACGTGGTGCCGGCCAGCTTCTTCCCGCGCCGGATCGAAGTGCTGAACCTCGACGGCAAGGTGCTGCATCAGGTCGCGAAGCTGCCGCTGTTCGAGGGTCTGCCCAGCGGCAACGACGCGGTGACCACCGGCGTGCGCAGCATCGGCTGGCGCAGCGATGCGCCTGCGACGCTGGTGTGGGCCGAAGCGCAGGACGGCGGCGATCCGTCGAAACAGGTCGAGATCCGCGATCACGTGCTGATGCAGGCCGCGCCCTTCGACCGGCCGCCGGTGGTGCTGGCGAAGCTGGGCAGCCGCTACGCCGGCGTGGAATGGGGCCGCGGCGACGTGGCCCTGCTCGGCGAATACTGGTGGAAGACGCGCAAGGTCAAGAGCTGGAAGATCGCGCCCGACGCGCCCCAGACCGCGCCGGTGCTGGTGTTCGAGGGTTCCAGCGAGGACCGCTACAACGACCCCGGTTCGCCGGTCAGCACCCGCGACGAGAACGGTTTTCCGCGGTTGATGTTCAGCGCCGACGGCAAGCACATCTATCTGATCGGCGACGGTGCCTCGCCCGAAGGCGACCGCCCGTTCCTCGACCGCTGGAATCTGCAGGACAACAGCAAGCAGCGCCTGTTCCGCTCCGAAGCGCCGTACTACACCGCGGTCGCCGCGGTGCTGGATCCGCAAGCGGCGAAGCTGCTGATCTCGCGCGAATCGCCGAGCGAGCCGGCGAACATCTATCGTCTCGACCTGGCCGGCAAGGGCCAGCCGGTGGCGCTGACGAAGTTCGAACATCCCACGCCGCAGCTGAAGGACGTGAAGAAGGAGCAGATCCGCTACCGCCGCAAGGACGGCGTGGAGCTGACCGGCACCCTGTATCTGCCGCCGGGCTTCGAGCCGGGCCGCGACAAGCCGCTGCCGCTGCTGATGTGGGCCTATCCGGCCGAGTTCAAATCGGCGCAGGCCGCCTCGCAGGTCACCGACTCGCCGTACCGCTTCAACGCCATCGGCTTCTGGGGCCCGCATCCGTTCCTGGCCCGCGGCTATGCGGTGCTGGACGATCCGTCGATGCCGATCGTGGGCGAGGGCGACAAGGAGCCGAACGACACCTTCCTGCCGCAGCTGATCGCCAGCGCCGAGGCCGCGATCGACGAAGTGGTGCGCCGCGGCGTGGCCGATCGCGACCGGATCGCCATCGGCGGCCACTCCTACGGCGCGTTCATGACCGCCAACCTGCTCGCGCACAGCCGTCTGTTCAAGGCCGGCATCGCCCGCAGCGGCGCCTACAACCGCACGCTGACCCCGTTCGGTTTCCAGGCCGAGGAGCGCAACTTCTGGGCGGCGAAGGACACCTACCAGACGATGTCGCCGTTCAACTACGCCGAGAACATCAAGGATGCGCTGCTGATCATCCACGGCGAGGAAGACAACAACAGCGGCACCTTCCCGATCCAGAGCGAACGCATGTTCGCCGCGGTCAAGGGTCTGGGCGGCACCGCGCGGCTGGTGATGCTGCCGAAGGAGTCGCACGGATACCGCGCACGCGAGTCGATCCTGCACATGCTGGCCGAGACCGACGCATGGCTGGAGGAGTTCGTGAAGAACGCGAAGCCCGCCGCAGTGCCGGCGCCCTCTGCCGCGCCCGCGGCTGCGGCCAAACCCTGACCGAGGGTCGCCGGCGCGCGCGATGCGCGCCGGTGCGGCGCAGGCTGGGGCCGCTCGCCCGGGTGACGGGGCGGACGGCGATCGCGATGGACGCGGGTCGCGTCGCGGCGCGTGCGGCACGCAGGCGCCATGCCACAGGAAGTTCCGTCCATGCGATACGTCATTCTCGCCTCGCGGTCCGCCGTCCCTCCCGCTGCACGTCACTGCCGATGTGCCTGATCGCGCTCTGCTGGCGCATGCATCCGCGCTACCGGCTGGTGCTGGCCGCCAATCGCGACGAATTCCACGACCGTCCGACGCTGCCGCTGGCGCCGTGGCAGGACGCGCCGGCGGTGATCGGCGGCCGCGATGCGCTGCACGGCGGCGGTTGGCTGGCGCTGCGCGGCGCGCGGCTGGCGGCGGTGACCAATGTCCGTCGTCCCGGGGCGCCGCAGGGGCGTTCGCGCGGGGCACTGGTCGCCGGCTTCGTGCGCGGCGATATGCAGGCGCAGACCGCGCTGGACGCGCTCGCGGTCGAGGCCGCCGACTTCTCGCCGTTCAATCTGCTGGTGCACGACGGCGACACGCTCGCGTTCGCGAGCAATCTGCCGGGCTTCGCCGCGCGTCCGCTCGCGCCGGGATTGCACGGCATCTCCAACGGCGCGCTGGACGCGCCCTGGCCGAAGACCGAAACCCTGATGACCCGGCTCGACGCGTGGCTGCAGGCCCAGCCTGATGCGCTGCCGGGGGATGAGGCGACGCCCGATCTGTCGTCGCTGTTCGACGCGCTCGCCGACACCGCGCCCGCGCCCGATGCGGCGCTGCCGGATACCGGCGTCGGTCTGGAGCGCGAGCGCTTCCTGTCGCCGGCGTTCATCGCCCATGCCCGCTACGGCACCCGCGCCAGCACCGTGGTGCTGATCGCGGACGATCACGCGCATGTGGTCGAACGCCGTTTCGGCCCGGACGCCGAGCCGCTGGGCCAGACCGCGCTGCGGATCGCGCTCTCGGCCTGACCGCGGCAGCCGCTCAGGCGGAGGCGCGCACGATCAGCGTCGGGGTGAGGATCGTCGACTCGGGTTGCTCGCCGCGGATCGCCGCGATCACCGTGTCCACCAGGGCGACCGCGCCCTGCGCCAGTTCCTGGCGCACCGTGGTCAGCGGCGGATGCGCGTGTTCGGCAAGCAGGATGTCGTCGAAACCGACCACCGACACGTCCTGCGGCACCCGCAGCCCGGATTCGGACAGGGCGCGGATCGCGCTGATCGCGATCACGTCGGAGGCCGCCATCACGCCGTCGAGTTCGGCGCCGGCATCCAGCATCGCGCGCACGCTGGCCCAGGCGTCGGCGCTGGCGAAGGGGCTGCGCACCTGCAGTTCGGGATGCGCCTTCAGCCCGGCCTCGCGCAGCGCCTGGCGATAGCCCTCGTGGCGATGCGCGACTTCGGGCAGGCGCTCGTCGCCGAGGAACGCGATGCGGCGCCGTCCGTGGCGGATCAGGTGATCGGTGCCGATGCGGCCACCGAGCCGGTTGTCGCTGCCGACCACCGGATAGCGCTGCGCCGGCAGCCGCGTGCCCCAGGCCGCCAGCGGGATGCCGGTGCGCGCGGCCTCGTTGATCGCGGCGTGTTCGGAGCTCTGGCCGATCAGGATCACCCCGTCGCTGCGGCCGGGCTGCTGCAGTTTGCGCACCCAGCCGTCCTGGTGCACCGCGATCTTCGCCAGCAGCATGTTGTAGCCGCGATCGCCCAGCGCATCGGCCAGATGGGCGAGCATCGTCATCATGAAGGGATCGACCAGATGCGGTTCGCGCTCGTGCACCAGCGGCACCGCGACCGTGATGACCCCGGTCTGGCGCGAACGCAGGCCGCTGGCGACCGGGTTGACCACGTAGCCGGCTTCCTCGGCCAGCCGGCGGATGCGCTCTCGGGTGCGGGCGGCGATCAGCGGGCTGTCCTTGAGCGCGCGCGAGACGGTGGATTCGGAGACCCCGGCCAGACGGGCGATGTCGGCCATCTGCAGATTGGTCGGCGGCTGCGAGATGCGTCGTCGGCTCATCCCCCTAGACTCCGCTGAACCGCGACGCCGATCAAGGAAAACATGTCGAGGAGGGCATGCCTGTGGACTGTCGACGCCGGTGTCCGGGCAGGAGCGGAGGCGGACGGGCAGGGCACTGCCGGGCTTCGGTATCGCCAGACGATACCGGCCGAGGTTGCGGCCGCGACGCCCCGGACCCGCGGTTGCTTTTTGCCGGCGCATCGGGAAGGCTGCCCGCGTGTCTGTTCAGCCCGGGTCCATGCGACCGGCCGTGACGGACGGGGGCAGCGCCGCACGAGGGCGGTATCGGATGGACGAACTGGCCGGAATCCTGACCTTGCTGGCGCTGGTGTTGCTGTCGGTGCCGATCCTGTTGGTGGTGGCGCTGGTCAAGATCGGCAACGCCCGGCGCCGCATCGATTGGCTGGAGCAGGAACTGGAGCAGGTCCAGGACCGCGTCCGTCAGGTCGAGAGCCGCAGCGAAGCCACGATCGCCGCCGCGGCGGTCGCCCGCGCCGCGAGCGCGGCGGCCGCACCCGCGCCCGAGCCTGTCGCCACGCCGCCGGCGGTCGACAGCGTCGCAGCGCCGACCGCTTCCCCCGCGATCCCGCCGCAGGCCGCTCCCCCGCCGGCCCGTCCCGCCGCGGTCGAGCCGGCCGCACTGCAGTCGCAAGCCCCGGCGATGCCGCCGCCGCTGCCGCCGGCCGCCGCCGCGCGCGCCGCGGCGCCTGCGCCCACCGTGTCGGCGCCGCCTCCGCCGCCGCCGTCGCGTCCGCGCCCGGCCGCGGCTCCGCCGCCGGCCAGCGACGTCTTCGGCGATTTCGCCGATCGCGTCCGCCGCTGGTTCACCGAGGGCAACGTGCCGGTCAAGATCGGCATGCTCGTGCTGCTCGCCGGCGTCGCCGCGCTGCTGAAATACGCCAACGATCAGGGTTGGATGCGGGTGCCGATGGAGCTGCGCTACGCCGGCATCGCCGCGGCCGCGCTCGCCGGGCTGGTCTTCGCCTGGCGCCAGCGCGACACTCGACGCACGTTCTCGCTGTCGCTGCAGGGCGGCGCGATCGGCGTGCTGATGCTGGTGGTGTTCGCCGCGTTCAAGTTCCACCAGATGATCGACCCGGTGCCGGCATTCGCGATCACCATCGTGCTGGTTGCGGGGCTGTGCGTACTGGCGGTGGTGCAGAACGCGCTGGCGCTGGCGGTGTTCGGTCTGCTCGCGGGTTTTCTTGCGCCGATCTGGCTCTCCACCGGCAGCGGCAATCACGTCGCGCTCTTCTCGTACTACGCCGTGCTCAACCTCGGCCTGTTCGCGATCGCCTGGAACCGGCCGTGGCGGGTGCTGAATCTGCTCGGTTTCGTATTCACCTTCGGCATCGGCACGCTCTGGGGCGTGCTCGATTACCGGCCGGAGAAATTCGCCAGCACCGAGCCCTTCCTGCTGCTGTTCTTCGCGCTGTATCTGCTGATTCCGGTGTTCTACGCCAATCGCCGGCATGCCGACGGATACGTCGGCAACCGGCATGCCCTGGTCGACGGCACGCTGGTGTTCGGCACGCCGCTGGTGGCGTTCGCGCTGCAGGCCGGTCTGCTCGAAGGCGCCACGTTCGATGACGGCGCGTTCGGCGACAGCCGCATGCCGCTGGCGCTGTCGGCGCTGGGCGCGGCGGCGATCTACGCGCTGCTGGCTTCGGTCCTGCGCCGCCGCGAGCGCTTCCTGTCACTGGTCGACACCTACGCCGTGCTCGCGGTCGGTTTCGCGACCCTCGCGGTGCCGCTGGCGCTGTCGGCGCGCGCCACCGCCAGCGTGTTCGCGCTGGAGGGCGCGGCGCTGGTGTGGCTGGGCGTGCGCCAGCAGCGCTGGCTGCCGCAGTTGTCCGGTGTGCTGCTGCAGCTGCTGGCGGCCGGCGCCTTCATCGCCGGCATCGGCGGCATGAGCACCGGCTTCGCGCAGATGGCCGCGCAGACCGCGGACACGCCGATCGCCAATCCGGCTTTCATGAGCGCGCTGCTGATCGCGATCGGCGGTTTCGCCACCACCTGGATCTACCGCCGCGAGGCCGACGCCGGTGTGGTCGCGCTGTGCGCGCTGTGGGGCCTGGGCTGGTGGACGTTCGCCGGTACGCGGGAGATCGTCGAATTCGTGCCGGGTGCGCACGAGATCGATGCGCTGTTCGCGTTCCTGCTCGCCACCGGCTGGCTCACCGCCGAAGTGCGGCGCCGGTTCGACGATCTGGCGGTGTTCGGCGGCACCGCGGCGCTCGCGCTGGCGCTCGGCGTGCCGTTCGCGATGGCGCAGACCGCCGAGCACGATTTCCCGTTCGCCGAATGGGGCGCCGCGACCTGGCTGCTGTATGCCGCGCTCGGCTGGCGCACCCTGGTGTGCCTGCGCGCGTGCGGCACCGGCGTGCGCATGAGCGCGCACGGCGGCTGGCTGTGGTCGTGGACCGCGGCGATCGCACTCGGCGCGCTGTATCTGGTCACCCGCGATCCGGTCGGCGCCGACGCCGCGCTCGGCGACGGCTGGCGGATCGTCGCCGTGGGCCTGCCGGTGCTGCTGCTCGCCGCTGCGCTGCAGCTGCGGCCGGCGTTGCTGGCGCCGCCGCTGGCGGAGCATGTCGGCGACTATCGCCGCGCGCTGTGGGCTTCGGCCGCGGCGATGCTCGCGCTGATCTGGACCCTGTCGCTGTTCTTCCGCGGCGACAGCGATCCGCTGCCGTGGATCGCGCTGGTCAATCCGCTGGAACTGTTCCAGCTCGCCGCGCTGGCGCTGCTCGCCGAGCGGGTCTGGTCCGGCGCTGGCCGCCGCGGCGTGCCGATCTTCGCCCTGATCGCGTTCGTCTGGGTCACCTTCGCCACCCTGCGCGCGACCCATCACTGGGGCGACGTGCGGTGGTCGCCGACGATGCTCGACGACACCATCGTGCAGACCGCGCTGACCGTGGTCTGGAGCGTGCTCGGCGTGCTCGGCTGGATCTTCGGCTCGCGCCGCGGCGATCGTCTGCTGTGGGGCGCGGGCGCGGTGCTGATGGCGGTGGTGCTGCTGAAGCTGCTGCTGATCGATCGCAGCCATCTGGGCAACCTGTTCGGCATCGTATCGTTCATCGCCTACGGTCTGCTGTGCACCGCGGTCGGTTATTTCGCGCCGGCGCCGCCGCGGAGCGCCGCGCGCGATGCACGCGCGGCGGTGTGATCGGCGACCGCGTTCGTGCTGCGGGCGTGCTGGTAAGGTGCGGGCCGCGCGCCGATGGATGCGTGCGTGCGGCCTGCGATGAGGAGCCTGTCATGAGGAGTTTGCGATGAGGAGCCTGCGATGATCCGACTGCGTCGAATCCTGCCCGTCGGCGGCGCGACCGCGCTGCTGGTGCTGTGTGCGGCCGGCGCCGCGGCGCAGGACCCCGGCCCCGACGAGTACGCCTATCGCTGGCCGCTGCAGACCGAAGGCGCCAACGCGGCCTGGCAGTTCGAGCTGACGCCGGAGGTCTACGCCGCGCTGCGCGATCCGGAGCTGCGCGATTTCGCTGTGTTCAACGCCGACGGCCAGCCGGTGCCGGTGGCGCGGCTGACCGTCGATCCGCAGGCGCAGCCGGGCGTGACCGAAGTCGAGCTGCCGGTGTTCGCGCTGCCGCGCTCGGCGGCCGATGCGGCCGCCGGCGGCGACGATCTGTCGCTGCGCCTGGAACGCGACGACAACGGACGCCTGCGCCGGCTCGATGTGGAGACATCCGCGCCGCCGCCGCAGACGCCGATCGATTACGTGATGGACGCCGATCTCAACCGCGATCCGCAGCGTCCGGCCACGGTCGACCGGCTGGTGCTGCGTTGGCCCGAACGCGGCGACGTGCGCGCCCGTTTCGCGGTCGAGGGCAGCGACGATCTCGAACAGTGGCAGACCCTCGTCCCGGCGGCGGCGGTCGTCTCGCTGCGCCGCGACGGCGCGGTGCTGCAGCGGCGCGACATCGCGCTGCCGGCGACCTCGCTGCGCTACCTGCGCCTGCGTCAGCTCGACGGCGATCCGCTGCCGGGCCTGCAGGTGGACGCGCGGCGGACCCGCGCCGGGGTGTCCGCGCCCCCCGAGCGGCGGGTGCGCGCCGAATTCGTCGACGCCGCGGCCGACGAGTTCGGCCAGGGCCAGATCTATCGCTATCGATTGCCGGCGATCCTGCCGGCGCGCCGGCTGGCGATCGCGCTGGGCAACGACAACGCCACCGCCGAGGTCATCGTCGATGCGCGCAGTCCCGACAGCGCGCAGGAGCAGGTCTGGGTGCCGATGGGCCGCACCCTGCTGTTCCGCGTGCGCCAGGGCGAAATGCGCATCGACAGCGACGATTTCGCGTTGAGCGCGCCGATGCGGGCGCGCGAATGGCGGCTGCGCAGCCCGGTGCGGCTGAATCCGACGCCGTCGCTGGAGGTGGTCTACGCCCCGGACCGCTATGTGTTCCTGGCCCAGGGGCCGGGCCCCTACACGCTGGCCGCCGGCAGCCACGGCGCGCGCCGCGAGGCGCTGCCGGTCGAGCAGGCGCTGGCGCCGCTGCGTTCGCGGCTGGGTCCGGGCTGGACGCCGCCGGTCGCAGCGCTCGGCGCCCGCGTCGAAGCCGCGGGCGAGCGCGCCTACGCGCCGCCGGCCGCGCCGCCGGACTGGCGACGCTGGACGCTGTGGGGTTTCCTGATCCTGGGCGCGGCGGTGGTCGGCGGTTTCGCGCTGACCCTGCTGCGCCAGCGCGGTGCGGACGCGGCCGGCGCCGAGGCCGCGCCGGCGCCGCCGGAACCGCCCGCGCCGACCCCGGTCGCGCGATTTGATGCCGGCCCGCCGCAGCGGGGACAATCTCCGTTTTCCGAATCGGAGTCCCCCCGCATGTCCATCCTCCGCATGACCGATCTCGACCTCGCCGGCAGGCGCGTGCTGATCCGCCAGGATCTCAACGTCCCGGTCGCCGACGGTCGGGTCACGTCCGACCAGCGCATCGTCGCCTCGCTGCCGACCCTGAAATTCGCGCTCGAAAAAGGCGCGGCGGTGATGGTGATGTCGCATCTGGGCCGGCCGAAGGAGGGCGTGTGGAGCGAGGCCGATTCGCTGGCGCCGGTCGCCGCGCGGCTGT
>JBIJBH010000104.1:0-9375 GCA_044345315.1 Lysobacteraceae bacterium | reverse complement strand
GTGGCCCCGCGGCCGGGTGCTCGGCGGCTCCAGCTCGATCAACGCGATGTGCTACATCCGCGGCGTCGCCGGCGACTACGACGACTGGGCCGCGCAGGGCGCGACCGGCTGGCACTGGGACAACGTCCTGCCCTACTTCCGCAAGTCCGAAGGCAACAGCCGCGGCGCCGACGCCTGGCACGGCGCGGACGGCCCGCTCGGCGTGTCCGACCTGCGCTACACCAATCCGCTGTCGCAGGTGTTCCTCGACGCCGGCCAGCAGGCCGGGCTGGCGCTCAACCGCGATTTCAACGGCGCCGTCCAGCACGGCGTCGGCTTCTACCAGGTCACCCAGCGCGACGGCGCCCGCTGTTCGTCGGCCGTGGCCTACCTGCACCCGGCCAGGCAGCGGCCGAACCTCACCGTCCACACCGGCGCCGTGGTCAGCGGCATCACCTTCGACGGCCGCCGCGCCAGCGGGGTGACCTACGCCCTCAACGGCCAGCCGCATCATCAGCCGGTCGCGCGCGAAGTGCTGGTCAGCGGCGGCGCGATCAACTCGCCGCAGCTGCTGATGCTGTCGGGCATCGGCCCGGCCGACGACCTGCGCCGGCTCGGGATCCCGGTGATCGCCGACCTCGACGGCGTCGGCGGCAACCTGCAGGACCACCTCGACATCTGCACCCTGTTCCACTCCACCCAGCGCATCACCTACGACCGCGTCGGCGACGTGAAGATCGCCTTCGACTATTACCTGCGCGGCCGCAGCGGCCCGGGTACCAGCAACATCGCCGAAGCCGGCGGCTTCGCGCGGTCGCCGCTGGCCCCGGACGAGCGCGCCGACATCCAGTTCCACTTCGTGCCGGCGATGCTCGACGACCACGGCCGCCGCCGTCTGGCCGGCGACGGCTACACCCTGCACGCCTGCTTCCTGCGCCCGCGCAGCCGCGGCCGAATCTCGCTGGTCAGCAATCGCGCCGGCGATAAACCGCGGATCCAGGCCAACTACCTCGGCGACGAGGAAGGCTTCGATCTGCGGATGATGGTCGAATGCGCGAAGCTCTCGCGCGAAGTCCTCACCCGGAAGGCGTTCGACCCCTACCGCGGCGCACCGATCTTCCCCACCCGCACCGACCTCTCCGACGCCGAACTGGCCGAATTCATCCGCGCCAAGTCCGAGACCGTCTATCACCCGATCGGCACCTGCCGCATGGGCAGCGACGACGGCGCCGTGGTCGACCCGCAGCTGCGCGTGCGCGGAGTCGAGGGCCTGCGGGTGGTCGATGCCTCGGTGATGCCGACCCTGATCGGCGGCAACACCAACGCGCCGACGATCATGATCGCCGAGCGCGCCGCCGACCTGATCCGGGCCGCGGCGTGAGCCGCCCGCGGCCGAACCCGGGCCCGGCGCCGCGCCGGGCCGGTCGCGATGGCCGTCACGACCGGCTAAAATTCACGTTCTGCCCCGTTTCCGCTGATGTTTCGAGCGGTTACAGGCTCTCCCCTCCGCTTTCAGGATGTCCCGTTCGATGAAGATCCTCGTCGGTTACAAGCGCGTGGTGGACTACAACGTCCGCATCCAGGTCAAACCGGATGGTTCGGGCGTGGTCACCGACGGCGTCAAACTCTCGCCCAATCCCTTCGACGACATCGCGCTGGAAGAAGCCCTGCGCCTGCGCGACAAGGGCATCGCCACCGAAGTGGTGGTCGCCACCATCGCCCCGGCCGACGCGCAGGCGCATCTGCGCAACGGTCTCGCCATGGGCGCAAACCGCGCCATCCATGTGGTCAGCGACCAGGCGATCCAGCCGCTCACCGCCGCCCGCGCCCTGCTCAAGCTGGTCGAGAAGGAACGGCCCGACCTCGTGATCCTCGGCAAACAGGCGATCGACGACGACGCCAACCAGACCGGCCAGATGCTGGCGACGCTGTGGGGCCGCCCGCAGGCGACCTTCGCCGGCAAGCTCGACATCGACGGCGGCAAGGCCACCGTGGTCCGCGAAGTCGACGCCGGCCTGGAAACCCTCGAAGTCGATCTGCCCGCCGTCGTCACCACCGATCTGCGCCTGAACGAGCCGCGCTTCATCAAGCTGCCGGACATCATGAAGGCCAAGAGCAAGCCGCTGGAGACGATTCAATTCGCCGATCTCGGCGTCGAATCCGGCGATACGCTCAAGACCACGCACTACGCCCCGCCGCCGAAGCGCAGCAAGGGCGTGATGGTGAAGGATGCCGCCGAACTGGTCGCGGCGCTCAAAGCGAAGGGGTTGCTCTGATGTCCAAGGTTCTCATCGTCGCCGAACACCTCGACGGCAGACTCAACGGCTCCACCGCGCGCTGCGTCTCCGCGGCGAAGGCGCTGAACGCCGCATCCATCGACATCGTCGTGCTGGCCGCCGACCCGGCCGCCATCGCCGCCGAAGCCGCGCAGATCGCCGGCGTGTCGAAGGTGCTGACCGTCGCCAATCCCGCGAACGCGAACGCCATCGCCCAGGTGCAGGCGCCGCAGATCGCGGCGCTCGCCGCCGGCTACAGTCACGTCTTCGGCCCCAGCACCACCTTCGGCAAGGATCTGATGCCCTGCGTCGCCGCGCTGCTGGGCGTGTCGCAGGTCTCCGACATCATGGCCGTCGACGGCGCGCACGCCTTCAAGCGCCCGATCTACGCCGGCAACGCGATCATCAGCGTCGAAGCGCCGGCCGATCAGGCCGTCGTCGCCACCATCCGCACCGCCTCCTGGCCCGAAGCGGCGCGCGGAGGCAGCGCGGCGATCGAAGCGGCTTCGGTCGATGTCGCGCTGCCGACGCACACCCGCCATCTCGGTCTGGCCGCCGGCAAATCGGATCGCCCGGACCTGCAGAGCGCGGCCAAGGTCGTCTCCGGCGGCCGCGGCGTGGGCTCGGCCGACAACTTCAGGATCATCTACGACTTCGCCGACAAGCTCGGCGCCGCGGTCGGCGCCTCGCGCGCGGCGGTCGACGCCGGTTACGTGCCGAACGAACTGCAGGTCGGCCAGACCGGCAAGATCATCGCCCCGGAGCTGTACGTCGCGGTCGGCATCAGCGGCGCGATCCAGCACCTCACCGGGATCAAGGACGCCGGCACGATCGTGGCGATCAACAAGGACGGCGACGCGCCGATCTTCGAGATCGCGGACATCGGCCTGGTCGGCGATCTGTTCAAGATCCTGCCGGAGCTGGAAGCGGCGCTCTAGCCGCATTTCCGATTCGATCGAGCGACAAAAAAGAGCCGGGTTTCCCCGGCTCTTTTGGTTTCCGACGGACGCTTGATCGATCAGCGTCCCGGCACGCGACAGCAGGTCCTCGAAGCGCGAAGCGTCTGGTTCGTCGTGTCGCCGTTGCGCGCCGAGCAGGTGCCGCTCTGGAAATACACGATCGGCATCAGCCAGCTCGTCGTCTCGCAGTTGGTCGACGTCTGGGTATAGCCGGTCGGGCAGGCGGGCGCGTTCGCATTGCCGGTGCCGCCGTTGGCGGTGATGACCAGGTCCGTATTCGCGGTTTCCTGGCACTGCAGCGCCGTGGCCACCGGCGGCGCGAAGTAACCGACGATGTCCGCCACGTAGTGCGACTGGGCGAAGGTGTAGACGGTGAAATCGAAGGACGACAGCGGGTTCGGAATCTGGACGATCAGCGCGTTGTTGACGATCGCGCCGGCGGTGTAGTTGACGCTGGCGGCCAGCGGCTGGGCGGTGCCGAACGGATACGCGGTGGCATAGCCGGCCCCGGTCGGCGTGACCGCCGTGAGATTGATCGCGACCGCGGTCGCATTCAGCCCCTGCGTGCCGCAGTTGGTGGAACTGCCGCCCTGGATGGTAAAACTGCTGGCGTTGACCGCGACGAAGCTGCGCGTCGAATTGGCGGCGATGGCGCCGGCGGCGGTGCTGCGGGTATCGATGATGCGGCAAGGCGCGATCGGCGTGTAGACCAGATCGTTGCCGAGCGCACCCAGCGTCTTGCCGACCACGCGGGTCAGGCCCGGGCCGGAGGCCGGCGCATCCGCAGCCGCCAGTTTGCCGACGATCTGATCGTCGCTGAGCCGGTGACCGGTACCGGCCAGCTCGGCCATCGCGCCCTCGTAGGTGTCGCGGCTCAGGGCCGTGCGGAAATTGGTGGCGTCGACGGTCGCAAGATTGGGCGCCATGCGCTTCGCCCAGACACCGACCGGCACACCATAGACGCGCTGGACGTAGTGGCCCCATTTGTTGACGAACTGGCGGGTGAGTTCGCCGCGCTCCTTCGGCGTGATCGCCGCCGCCGCGGGCGTGGCCGCGACGCCGCGCTGCGACTGGGCTCCCGGCTGACCCGGGGACTGCGCGGAGACGCTGGCTGCGATCAGAGCCAGTGCGAGCATCGATGCGGCACGGATGCCGTATCGGTTGATGATGATCATTGAGGTTTTCCCCGGGTGAGCGCGGACAAGGCAGAGACCCGCGCTCGTTAAACGTCGAAAGCGCGGGCCTGCGGCCATCCGGCGAACCGTGATGCCCCCGGCGATGCGACCTCTCTCAGCGCCCCGGCACCCGGCAGCAGGTCGACTGCGCGGTGAGCTGCTGCAGGCTGGCGCTGGTATTGCGCGCCTGACAACCGCCGATCGCGGAGATCGTGAGATACGCCGAGGTCGACGTGGTGTCGCAACCGGTGCTGGTCTTGGCGTAGCCTGCCGGACAGGTCGGCGCGAACACGGTGGCGGAACCGCCGGCAGGGATGTCCACCGTGGCCAGTCCGGACTGCACGCACTGCAGCGCGGTCGCCTGCGGCGCCGAGAAATAGCCGACGATGTCGACCACGAAATGCGACTGGGCGAAGGTAAAGATGGTGAAGTCGTTGTTGGTCAGCGGATTGGGGACGCGGGTGATGATCGCGTTGTTCACGATCGCGCCGGCGGTGTAGTTCACGCTGGATGCCAACGGCTGCGTGGTGTTGAACGGGAAGACGGTGGCGAAACCGGCGCCGGTCGGCGTGACCGCGGTGACGTTGAGCGCAACGGCACCGACCAGACTCGTACCGCCGGTCCCGCAGTCGTTGGCGCTGCCGCCCTGGAGGGTGTAATCGGTGTTCAGGGCGACGAAGCTGCGGGTCGAATTGGCCGGAATCGCACCCGCTGCGGTGACGCGCGTATCGACGATGCGGCAGGGCTGCAGCGGGGTGTACACCAGATCGCCCGCGGCGCTGCCGAGCACCTTGGTCAGGGCGTCCTGACGGCCGGTAAGGGCCGCGCGGGTCAGCTCGGCCATGGCACGCTGGTCGGTCATGCGCGGCCCGTACCCGGTCAGCTCCGCCATCGCGCCCTCGAAGGTGGCCCGGCTCAGCGCGTTGCGCAGATTGGTCGGATCGGCGGCGGCGAACGTGGGCACCATGCGCCGGGCCCAGACCCCAACGCGCACGTCGTAGACGCGCTCGACGTGATCGCCCCAGCGCAGCACGAATTGCCGCGCCAGTTCGCCGCGGGCCTTGGGCGACAGCGGGGCAGCGGTCTGTGCGGACGCGGCATCCGTGACGATCGACGCGCGCTGCGCGATCGCATCGGCGGGGAGATGCATCGGGACCAGCGCGGCGATGGCCAGCGCGAGGGGCACGGCGGACTTTTTCATCGAGGGCGTCTCCATGAGGTTGAGGAAAGCCGTTGGGGGAAGGCGCTGCGGAAGGGGCGCGCGCGGAGCGGGAGGCACCGCGCTCAGCGCCCCGGCACCCGGCAGCACACCGTGCCGCCGAACACCGTCTGCGGAGACGCGGTGGTGTTCTGCCAGTTGCAGAACGTCGGCTGGGCGGGGTTGTTGCCGTTGAAACCGCTGCCCTTGGCGTGCACGCCCGGCGCGTCGGTGTAGCAGTAGGGCAGCACCGCGGAGTAGCCGGCCGGACAGCCCGGGTTGTTGAAGAAGTTGATCCCGTTCGCGGGAATCGTCGTCGCGGTGAGCGCGGTCTGGGTGCACTGGAACTGGGTCGCCTGCGGCGGCGAGAAATAGCCGACCAGATCGACCACGTAATGCGCCTGGGCGAAGGTGAAGATGGTGAAGTCGCCGGTAGTCAGCGGACTGGGGATGCGGGTGATGATCGCGTTGTTGACGATCGCGCCGGCGGTGTAGTTGACGCTGGAGGTCAGCGGCTGGGCGGTGTTGAAGGGGAACACGGTGGCGAAACCGGCGCCGGTCGGCGTGACCGCGGTGACGTTGATCGCGACCGCACCGACGCTGGAGAGCGCGCCGGTGCCGCAGTCGCCGGCGGTGCCGCCCTGCGCCGAGAAATCCGAACTCAGAGCGAAGAAACTGCGGGTGGCATTGCCCGGAATCGCGCCCGCCGCGGTGTTGCGGGTGTCGACGATGCGGCAGGGCTGCAGCGGGGTGTAGACCAGATCGCGGACCACGTCGCCGAGCACCTTGGCGGTCGCGTCCGGGCGGTCGGAGCGGGCGGCATGGATCAGGCGGCCCACCGCGCGCTGATCGCTCAGCCGATGACCCATGCCGTTGAGTTCCGCCATCGCGCCTTCGAAGGTCGCGCGCTTGAGCGCGTTGCGGAAATTGGCCGGGTCGGCGACCACGAAGGTCCCGACCATGCGCCGGGCCCAGACCCCGACATCGACGTCGTACACGCGCACGACGTGATCGCCCCACTTCGACACGAACTGCCGCGCGAGTTCGCCGCGGGCCCGCGGCGACAGCGGTGCGGCGATCTGCGCGGGGTCGGCATCGGCGACCGCCCGCCCGCGCTGGGCGTCGGCCTCGAAGGACACCGACATCGCCAGGAAAGCGATCGCGATCGATGCGACTTTCGAGATGTGCTTCATCGGGATTCTCGACTTCTGGAAGGGACTCGGACTCAACGCCCCGGGACGCGACAGCAGAGTGCCTTGGGAATCGCCTGCTGACCCAATGTGGAGACGTTCTTGGCGAAGATCTGCACGGTGGAGTTGGTGATGTAGGAATCCGCCATCACCACGTCCTGGGTCGCGGTGATGGAGGCGCTCACGGCGGTGTAGCCGGATGGGCAATTGACGGTACTGAGCAGCGCGTATTCGCCCGCGGCCATGGTCCTGAGCGCGCCATCCACAGACTGGCACTGCAGCGCGGTCGCCACCGGCGGCGCGTAATAGCCGACGATATCGGCGACGTAATCGGCGGTGGCGAAGGTGAAGACGGTGAAGTCCCGGGTGGTCAGCGGGGTCGGCAGCTTGACCACGATCGAGTTGTTGACGATCCCGCCCGCGCTGTAATTCACGCTGGAGGCCAACGGCCGCGTCGCACCGAACGGATAGGCCGTCGCATAGCCGGCGGCGGTCGGCGTCACCGCGGTGAGACTGATCACCACCGCCGCCTGACCCGCGGCCACCACGCCGCAGTCGGTCGCGCTGCCGCCCTGACTGCCGAAGTTGCCGCCCGATCCCACCACCGCATTGAAGTCGCGCGTCGATCCGCCGGCGATGGGTCCACCGACGATGCGGGTGTCGAGAATGCGGCACGGGATCAGCGGCGTGTACACCAGATCCACGGCCGGCGAACCCAGCGCCTTGGCCAGCGCTTCCGGCCGCACCGCGCCCGGCACCAGGCGATCGCGCGCCATCGTGTCGATCACCTGCGCGTCGGAGAGTCTGGACCCGGTGCCGTTCAACATCGCCGAAGCGCCTTCATAGGTCGTGCGCCGGAGCGCGTCGCGGAAGTTGTCCGCATCCGCATGCACGAAGGTGGGCACCATCCGTTCGGCCCAGACCCGCACCGGCACGCGGTAGACCCGCTGGACATAGCCGCCCCACTTCTGGACGTAGGCGCGCGCCATCGCTCCGCGCTCGGCAGGCGTCAAGGGCGGACTCGCGATGGCGGAGGACGCGAAACCGGCGATGAAGAAGGCCACGAAGGCCCGACTTGCGGGAATGCAGCGTTTCATCGGAATCTCCTGTCGTTTGCTGGACGCTGCACGGACCGCATGCAAGCGGACGCTTGGTGAAAGTGTGTCTTTCGGATCGGGGCGGCGGCCTCGTCGCTCCGGTCAACGCCCCGGAATCCGACAGCAGACGTTGCCGCCGAAGACCTGCTGGGTGGACGCGGTGGTGTTCTGCCAGGCGCAGAAGGTGGCGAGACCGTTGGTGTTGCTGTTGTAGCCGCTGCCGCGGCTGTAGACGCCGGAGGCGTTGGTGTAGCAGTAGGGGGTGATCGCATCGTAGCCGGTCGGGCAGGCCGGGTTGTTGATGAAAGTGGCCGTGTTGGCGGCGACGGTGAAGGTGCTGATCGCGGTGTCGCTGCACTGCAGCCGGGTCGCCTGCGGCGGCGAGAAATAGCCGACGATATCCACCACGTAATGCGACTGGCCGAACGAATAGATGGTGAAGTCGTTGCTGGTGAGCGGATTCGGAATGCGGACGATCACGGTGTTGTTCACGATCGCACCGGCCGTGTAGTTGACGCTGGCCGCCAGCGGACGGCTGCTGCCGTGCGGATAGACCGTGGCATAGCCGGCGATGCTTGGCGTGACCGCGGTGACGTTCAGCGCGACCGCGCTGGCGCCGACCGCCCCCACCCCGCAGTCGGTCGAACTGCCGCCCTGGAAAGCGAAACCGGTGCCGGCGCTGATCGCCACCGCGAGGAAGCTGCGGCTGCCGTCGGCGGCGATCGCGCCGCCTGCGACGCGGGTATCGGCCACGCGGCAGGGCTGCACCGGCGTGAACACCAGATCGCCGGTGGTCGAACCCAGCGCTTTCGCCCCCGGCGCGGCGGCGGACTTGCCCGACAGCGAGGCGCGTGCGAAGCGCTCGATGACGAGGTTGTCGCTGACGCGATGACCGGTCCCGGTCAGTTCGGCGACCGCGCCCTCGAACGTCTCGCGCTTGAGCGCATTGCGGAAGTTGCTCGGATCGGCGGCGACGAAGGTCGAGACCATCCGTTTGGACCAGGCGCCCACCGGGGTGCCGTAGACGCGCTGGACGTAACCGCCCCACTTCAGCACGAAGTCGCGGGCGAGGGCGCCACGATCGTCCGGCGTCAACGTCCCGGCACCGGTGCGACGGTCGCCGGCGAGGGCTGGCAGGGTCATGCAGACGGACAGCGCGACGACGACGAGCGCGCGCAGCAGCGGATAAGGCATGAGATGCTCCGGAAACGTGGCCATGGAAGGATGGCGTGAATGAAACTCCCCACATGTAGAACGAAAGAAGAGGCGTTGCGCGGCCAGCGCGGGACGACGAATTTCCGCCAAAAAAAAGCGCCGGCATGGCCGGCGCTCTGCGGAGTTCCGCATGGACGGGAATGTGACGGAGGCGACAAAGCCCCGACTCAGCGCCCCGGCACCCGACAGCAGACGCTGCCGCCAAGCACCTGCTGGGACGACGCCGTGGTGTTGACCCATGCGCAGAAGGTGCTCAGGCCCGGCGTATTGCTGTTGATGCCGCTGC
>JBIJBH010000353.1:0-4406 GCA_044345315.1 Lysobacteraceae bacterium | reverse complement strand
ATGACGGTGTATTCCGGGTCCATGCCGTTGCTGAAGAAGAACGACAGGTTGGGCGCGAAGTCGTCGATCTTCATGCCGCGCGCGAGGTAGTACTCGACGATGGTGAAGCCGTTGCTGAGGGTGAAGGCGAGCTGGCTGATCGGGTTCGCGCCGGCCTCGGCGATGTGGTAGCCGCTGATCGATACCGAGTAGAAGTTGCGGACGTTCTTCTCGACGAAGTACTGCTGGATGTCGCCCATCATCCGCATCGCGAATTCGGTGCTGAAGATGCAGGTGTTCTGGGCCTGGTCTTCCTTGAGGATGTCGGCCTGCACCGTGCCGCGCACGGTGGAGAGCGTCTGCGCCTTGATGTTGGCGTAGGTCTCGGCGTCGACGATCTGATCGCCGGTCACACCGAGCAGGCCGAGTCCGAGGCCGTCGTTGGTCTCGGGCAGCATGCCGCCGTATTCCGGACGCTTGCGTCCTTCGAACATCGCCTCGATCTTCGCGTGCGCGGCGTCCCAGCGCGACTGGTCGGCGCGCAGGTATTTCTCGACCTGCTGATCGATCGCGGTGTTCATGAACATCGCGAGGATGATCGGCGCCGGGCCGTTGATGGTCATCGACACGCTGGTGCTCGGCGCGCACAGGTCGAAGCCGGAATACAGCTTCTTCATGTCGTCGAGCGTGGCGATGTTGACGCCGGAGTTGCCGATCTTGCCGTAGATGTCGGGGCGCACGGCCGGGTCTTCGCCGTACAGAGTGACGCTGTCGAAGGCGGTGGACAGGCGCGCGGCCGGCTGGCCGACGCTGAGGTAATGGAAGCGGCGGTTGGTGCGCTCGGGCGTACCTTCGCCGGCGAACATGCGGATCGGGTCCTCGCCGGTGCGGCGGTACGGATACACGCCGCCGGTGTACGGGTAATGGCCGGGCAGGTTCTCTTTCTGCAGGAAGGTCAGCAGCTCGCCCCAGCTGCGGTAGGTGGGCGCGGCGATCTTCGGCACTTTCTGGTGCGACAGCGATTCGCGGTAGTTCTCGACCCGGATGGTCTTGTCGCGGACGCGGTATTCGTTGACCTCGTCGGTGATCGACTTCAGCCGCGCCGGCCATTCACGCAGCAGCTTCAGCGCTTCGGAATCGAGCGACTGGACGGCGTCGTTGTAGCGTTGGCGGAGGGTCAGCAGCGTCCTGTCCGCACCCTGCGTCTGTAGAGCGGATCGAAGATCCGCTGCCCCGTCTTCGGAGCCCGTCAGCGGAGCTTCGCTCCGCTCTACAAGGGCATCGCCCGGATAGAGCGAAAGCGCCTCGGGCAGCGCCGCATCGCCCAGGTCGCGCAGCGACTGCCAGTAGCTCTGCGCGCGATCGGCGATCTCGGCCTGCGATTCGATGCGCTTGTTGATGCTGCGGCCCTGTTCGGCGATCTCGGCGAGGTAACGTACGCGATTGCCGGGGATCAGCACGGTGGCGCGAGGCTCGCGCAGGGAGGTGTCGATCGCAGGGTTGAAGTCACAGCGCGGGGAAAAACCGGGGTCAGAGTGCAGTTTTCTTGGCTGCTCCGACTCCGCTGTTTCGCCGCTGGTGAAAACTGCACTCTGACCCCGGTTTTTCTTCTCGCGGAGCAGCCGACACAGGTTCGCGAACATCCAGCTGACGCCGGGGTCGTTGAATTGGCTGGCGATGGTCGGATAGACCGGCACGTCCTCGTCGGCCATCGTGAACGCGGTGCGGTTGCGCTTCCACTGCTTGCGCACGTCGCGCAGCGCATCCTCGGCGCCGCGCTTGTCGAACTTGTTGAGCACGACCAGTTCGGCGAAATCGAGCATGTCGATCTTTTCGAGCTGGCTCGGCGCGCCGAAGTCGCTGGTCATCACGTACATCGGGAAATCGACGAGGTCGACGATCTCCGAATCGCTCTGGCCGATGCCGGCGGTCTCGACGATGACCAGGTCGTAGCCGAGCGACTTGAGGAAGGCGATGCAGTCCTTCAGCACGACATTGGTCGCCATGTGCTGGCGACGGGTGGCCATCGAGCGCATGAACACGCGCTTCGAACGCAGCGAATTCATGCGGATGCGGTCGCCGAGCAGCGCGCCGCCGGTGCGGCGACGGGTCGGGTCGACCGAGATCACCGCGATCCGCATCTCGTGAAAATTGGCGAGGAAACGGTTGAGCAGTTCGTCCGTCACCGAGGACTTGCCGGCGCCGCCGGTGCCGGTGATGCCGACGACCGGGGTCCTGCCGCCGGCGAGCTGCCATTCCTTGCGCAGGTGGGCGAGCTCGGATTCGGTCAGGGCGTCGTCTTCGATCAGGCTGAGCATGTGGCCGATGGCGATTTCGTCCTCGACATCGGCAAAACCGGCAAAAACGGGGTCAGAGTGCCTTTTCGCTTGAGAAGCAGCGGAGTCGTGGGTGCCTGCATCCGAAAAGGCACTCTGACCCCGGTTTTGCTGCCGGTTTTGCCGCGCGGCGCCGGCGCGACGGACCACGTCCTCGATCATCGCCACCAGCCCCATGTGCATGCCGTCGTTGGGGTGGTAGATGCGCTCGACGCCGTAGGCCTGCAGCTCGCGGATCTCCTCCGGCGTGATCGTGCCGCCGCCGCCGCCGAAGACCTTGATGTGGCCGGCGCCGCGTTCCTTCAGCATGTCGACCATGTACTTGAAGTATTCGACGTGGCCGCCCTGGTAGCTGGAGAGCGCGATCGCGTCGGCGTCTTCCTGCAGCGCGGCGCGGACCACGTCCTCGACGCTGCGGTTGTGGCCGAGGTGGATGACCTCGGCGCCCTGGGCCTGGATCAGCCGGCGCATGATGTTGATCGCGGCGTCGTGGCCGTCGAACAGGCTGGCGGCGGTGACGAATCGCAACGGCGAGGCGTCGTGGCGGGCGGCGGGGACGTTGGCTGCTGGCGTGCTCATGCGCGCTCCGTGCGGGGCGGTTCGGATGACTACGTATTCTAGCCTCCCGGGCCGGCGGGCGCCCGGGCGGCCCGCCGCGCCTTGCCGCCGCGCGGTCCGGGCATGGATACTCCGCAAAAAGGGGGTCAGAGTGCCTTTTCGTCCGAAAGCCAATGGTTTCCTGGGGGTCGCATGCGAAAAGGCACTCTGACCCCGTTTTCGCGGCGTCTGCGGCGGATCGCAGGCTGGGGCGCGTTTTCGCTGGCGGCGCTGATCGGCAGCGGCCTGCTGCTGGCCGACCGCCTGACCCCGCCGGCCAACGGCGCCCCGAGCGCAGCGATCCCGGCGCAGGCCGACGCCACCGCGCTGGATCGCGAACTGGCGCCGCTGCTGGCCCGCAACCCGGGCAAGACCGGCGCGCTGCTGGTGAGCGACGGCGTGGACGCGTTCGCGGCGCGCGCGATCTCGGCGCAGAAGGCCGGGCGCAGTCTCGATCTGCAGTACTACATCTGGCACGACGATCTCACCGGCCGACTGCTCGGGCGCGAGGTCTGGCGCGCGGCCGAGCGCGGGGTGCGCGTGCGCATGCTGCTGGACGACATGAACGCCGAGGGCATGGACTCGAAGCTGCTGCTGCTCGACGACCATCCCAACATCGAGATCCGGCTGTACAACCCGTTCCGCAACCGCGCCGGCCCGGCGCGGATCGTGGAGATGGTGCAGCGCGTGATCAGCGTCAACCACCGCATGCACAACAAGGCCTGGATCGCCGACAACCGCGTGGCCGTGGTCGGCGGCCGCAACATCGGCGTGGAGTATTTCGAGGCCGGCCATGACGTGAATTTCCGCGATCTGGACATGGTGCTGTTCGGGCCCGCGGTGCAGGAGGCGAGCGCGATCTTCGACCGCTACTGGAACAGCGCCGCGGCGGTGCCGCTGGCGGGACTGGCGCGCGCGCCGGAGGGCGGGTTCGATGCGATCGCCGAGGCGATCGAAGCAGAGGCGACGGGGCCGCTTGCGCAGCGTTACCTGCGCCGGGTCGCGGAGTCGTCGCGGGTGCAGGACTACGCGCGCCAGCAGTTGGTGCCGTTCTGGAGCGACGACATCCACCTGGTCGCCGATCCGCCGCTGAAATGGGAGGACGACGGCCGCGAGGACTGGCTGGTGCATCGGATCGAGCGCGATCTGTCGACCGCGCAGGACAAGGCGCTGCTGATTTCGCCCTATTTCGTGCCCGGGCCGGAGGTTACGCGGGAGATGACCGCGCTGGCCGCACGCGGCGTCACCGTCGGCGTGGTCACCAATTCGCTGGCCGCGAATGATGTCGCCGCGGTCTACGGCGCCTATCGGCCGTATCGCGACGATCTGCTGCGCGGCGGCGTGCATGTGTACGAACTGCGCGCGCAAGGCCATCCGGCCAGCAGCCTGTTCGGCAGCAGCGGCGCCAGCCTGCACACCAAGGCCTACAGCGTGGACGATCGGCGCGGCTTCATCGGCTCGTTCAATCTCGATGCGCGCTCGGCCTATCTCAAC
>JBIJBH010000103.1:0-9400 GCA_044345315.1 Lysobacteraceae bacterium | reverse complement strand
CCTTCTTCACGTCCTTCAGCTGCGGCGTGGGATGTTCGAACTTCGTCAGCGCCACCGGCTGGCCCTTGCCGGCCAGGTCGAGACGATAGATGTTCGCCGGCTCGCTCGGCGACTCGTGCGAGATCAGGATTTTCGACGCATCGTCGTCCAACACCGCGGCGATAGACGCATAGGTGGGGGCTTCGGAACGGAACAGACGCTGCCTGCTCATATCTTCGATGTTCCAGCGATCGAGGAACGGGCGGTCGCCTTCGGGCGAGGCGCCGTCGCCGATCAGATAGATGTGCTTGCCGTCGCGGCTGAACATCAGCCGCGAAAATCCGTTTGCGTCGCGCACGGTCACCGGTTTGCCCGGGTCGTTGTAGCGATCTTCGATCGAGCCTTCGAAGACGAGTTCAGGCGCGGTGTGCGGCGCATCGGGTGCGATCTTCCAACTGCGGGCGCTGCGCGTCTTGCACCACGTCTCACCGAGCAGGGCGACATCGCCGCGGCCCCACTGGATCCCTGCGTAACGGTTGCGTAGTCTCGTCAGCACCACCGGTCGCCGATCGAAGGGCGCCGCCTGCATGAGCACGTGATCGCGGAATTCGACCTGCTTCGACGGGTCGCCGCCATCTTGCGCCTCGGCCCAGACCAGCGTCGCCGGGGCATCGCTGCGCCAGCCGATCGAACGCACGCCGACGGTCACCGCATCGTTGCCGCTGGGCAGGCCTTCGAACAGCGGCAGCTTCGCCATCGCATGCAGGACGTTGCCATCGAGGCTCAGCACCTCGATTCGGCGCGGGAAAAACTTCATCGGCACCAAGTACGAGAACGGAGGCTCAATGCGCTGGGACAGCAGATGCCTGCCGTCCGGCGACGGCGACAGGCCGATGTAGAGATCGGGTTTGCCGATGTGGCGCACCGTGCCGTCCACGCCGACCAGCGCCGGCTGCACGCGCAGGCAGTGCTCGAACATGCGTTCGTCGTTGCGGCTGCGCAACATGTCCGCAGACGTGCGCATCTGGCGCACCAAGCCGTCGGCGCGGGCTTCCTGGATGTTCGGCCCGGTCGGCACGATGTCCGCCTGCGGCACGCCGCTCTGGTCCGTGCGCAGATTCACCAGCAGGTGTCTGCTGTCGGGCATCCAGCGGATGCCGGCGCTGACCGTGTTCAGCGGCTGTTCCAGCAATCGCCGCGCACTGCGCGCGCTCACGTCGACCAGCCACAGCGAATTGCTGCCGGTGCAAGGGTCGATCCGGTTGAGCGCCAGATACTGCTGGTCCGGAGACCATGCCACCGAGGCCAGCGACAGCGGCGACGGCAGGCCGTCGATGCGCAGCGTCTTGCCGGTCGCGATCTCCATCAGCCACAGATCGCTCGCGAACGAAGCGCGGCTCGGCGAATAGCTGCGCGGGTTGAGGCGCAGACCGGCGAGCCTGACTTCGGGCTGGGCGACCAGTGCGATCGACGGCAGCGGCGGCACCTGCTGCAGCGCGATCAGATCGCGGCGCGGGCTCAGCGACGCCTGCGGCGGACGCGCGGCGTCGACGATCGCCTTCAGCTCGTGCGCCGGTTCGCGATAACCGTTGGCGGGTCGGGAGCGAGTGTCGATGGCGGCGGTCGCCATGCCTGCCCGGACGAGGCTGCGGGTGCGGGGTCGCGGCGATGGATTCGCTTGCCGGCCCTGAGCTATAGCGTCTGCGAACATCGGTCGTCTCCATGACGATGCTGGTCCGTGCCGCGTCGGTCGACGCGGCCGCGTTCCGGTGCCCGTCTGTCCGTATGTCCGTGTGTCCGCAGCGGATATGGGGCGGGAGCGCGGTGCCAGCATCCGGAGCCGTCTCCGGGGCGACCTGTTGCCAACCTGTTGATGCGCAGTGCGTTGTTTTTTTTGCGGTTTTTCGGCGCAGGTGCAGTGCTGGAAGGTCTTTGCGCCGAGCGTTGCCGATGATCGGGCGCAAGTCTGCGGGACAGCGTTCAGGCTTCGATGCCGGCCCGCCCGCCGTCGCTGGGTCGTGGGCCCTCTGTGCGGTGGACGATTCCCAGCGGATCTGTGTAGAGGATCCGCAGACACGCATCGTCAATGGTCGATCTGCCCACCAGAAAGAAATGGATCGTCAGGCGTTGTCCGTCATCCCCGATCCAGGGAGGCGCGTGGCGTGGTCGGATGCCGGCTTTCGCTCTGACGATCGCATCGATCATTCGGTAACCGATGTGGTCCTGGTCGATCTCGACATGCAGGGTCACGACCTTGCACCGATCGGACAGCAAGGAGGGCCAGCCGGCAGGCCAGATGCGGTCGAACCGCGGATGCGAGGCCCCGTTCTCGAACGACAGCCTGGCGAGCGCGGTCTGGATGCCGGGGGAGGAAATGGTCTTCATGCTGTCCTCCTGATGGGTTCGACTCGCAGGCGGACCGTGGAGCGTTGCCGCCGTGACGGACCATGCGGCCGGGAGGGGCGGCCGCGCCTGTTGGGAACCTGTTGAAAGCGGGGATCGGATACTGCGGACACCAAGCAGAAATCAGGAGAACCGCTTCGCATACGTGCGCCGTTTTTCGTCCGGCAATGCGGCATGAAGAATTGTGGATGTCCTGATTATCGTTTCCTGATTCTCGTTTTGCTCGACGATCTTTGGTCATGGAGACAGCATCGCCGCAATCGCTTCATCCTCACCTCATCGAAAACCTCATCGTGCTGTCGGAAACTTCCGGCGAATCGCGCAGGGTGAGCATTTTGCCCGCCATTGCGGCAAAAAACGCGACGCCGTGCAACGATCGATTCAATCGTTGCACGACCCATCATTGGAAAAAGCGGTGGGCAAAAAAATTGCAAAATCTACGGCATTTGCGTCGAACACCTCCGTGCGAGGATTGTCCTCGCTTTTGAGTGTCCGAGAAATCATGGTGCTCAGGGTGTCCCGGCATTTGCCTGTCCCGACATTTGCCATTTGTCGTCAGCTGTCAGCAGCATTGGGGTCACTGGTTCCGTCGTTGCCCACCTGCGGGTCAAAGCTGTGTTTCTCACCGTTCGGACCTGTGAAATTCAGCGTCAGATTGTACTCATCGCCGTTGGCTGGGCTGCTTCCAAAATCGAAGGTCAGATCAAGCTCATATTGACCATTCAATGTGGCTTGAATCCAGGCCGGCAAATTCCCCGTCGGCATACTCATTGTGTACCCGGAGTAATCTGTCGAGTCGATCCGGAATATCAAGTCAACCGGAGAGGAGGTGTTCATGAATTGATAGCCGCCGGGGAAGGTGGGATTTTCCGCCGCCGGTGCGGGATTGAATTGCGGGCTTGAGATACCACTCGGAAAGGTGATCAATACGACTTGCCCGCTGGTGACATGCGGCATGGTGTTCTCCATGGTGTTGATTGGGGTCAGGTGCTGAAGATGGCGATTTGCGCCGGTGGCATACCGTCGTTGCTGCGCAGGGTATCCAGCGGCGTTGCGCAACCATCCGCTATCGCATCTGAAGACACCTGTCGAAAACCTGTTGATTTGCAGTCCGTTGTTTCTATTGATTTTCGTATGCAGTCTCCTTCTCTTCCAAGGCCATTGCGTTCAGGACCGGCTGTCTACAGACCCATGTTCTCGTGTAGAGGATGAATAGCCGGGCGCCTGATGTGATCAGGGCTAGACCTGTCGGCCGGGCTCAAGCCTTCGCTGATCCGTGGGATTCAAGCCGAACAATGATGAGGGGCGCTTCTGCTACGTGTGTCCGCAGGAGCGTCGTTGGGCGGATGCGACGCGGGTGGCGCTCCCGGACTGAGGTGCCACGGGAAGTCGAGGTGACGGTATTCGGTGCGACGCAGACGTATGAGGGTCTCTGTCGCATCCAACCCGGCGAGCAGATGCGCCTGTGCCCAGAGCGAGAGCAACTGCGGGTCGCGCGAGGTCGATGCGATTTTCGACAGCAGCGTCCGGACGCGCTCGAAGTCGTGCTCGGCAGGCGTTGCTTCTCCGGCGGCGGCAAGTCGGCGGCCACGGACGATCAGATGTTGCGACAGCGCGACATACCCCGAGGTGTCTCCCGGTGAGGATTCGATCAAAAGGCTCAGGTCTTTCAGCGCCTCGGCCTCGTCGTCGGGTCGCGATTGCAGTGCGGCCAGCCGGGCGCGAACGATCGCAGCCAGACGTTGCCATTCGGCATGTCCCTGCTCTTCAGTGCGCAGCGAAGCCAACAGCGTTTCGGCGCGCTGCAGGTCGGCGATGGCCGCATCGGTATTGCTGAGGGCCCTCGACAGATCGGCTCGATCCAGCAGCGCGTGAGCGAGGTCACGGCGCCAGACCCGTTTGTCTGGAGACCTGGGCAGCAGGCTGTCGAAGCGGGCCACGCATTCGTCCAGCATCCTTCGGGCATCGTCGGTATGCCCGAGGTAAAGCGCCACGGCC
The DNA here is from genome assembly GCA_044345315.1 of Lysobacteraceae bacterium. Taxonomy (GTDB): domain Bacteria; phylum Pseudomonadota; class Gammaproteobacteria; order Xanthomonadales; family Xanthomonadaceae; genus Lysobacter_I. The sequence goes on along the minus strand of JBIJBH010000103.1, from coordinate 5,020 downwards.
GCGTTGCGCCGCAGTGATGTGGCCAGTCGCCGCTCCCAGGCGAGGGCTTGCGGATGTGAATCGAGCAGGTCGCGCAGCATCGCGATCTGCTCGGCGATCCCCGCGGCGGCGCTATGCAATTGCCCCTGCGTCAATTCCGCGCTGCTGATCCACGACTGCGTGTCGATCAGTTCGTAGCGCAACGCAGCGTCGTCGGGGCGTTGACTCAGGGCGCGTCGTTTGAGGGCGGCCGAGGCGCGGAAGTGCGCAATCGCTTCGTCGCTGCGCCCCTGGTTCTGGGCGAGGGTGCCCAGGTTGTTGAGCGCGTAGGAGCGTTCGACCAGCCATTCCCGTCGTTCCGGCTCCAGACGCAGCAGATCGCGGGTGTGGTCGAGGTAGCGACGCCAGTATTCGTCGGCTTTGCGGTGCTCGCCGCGGCTGAAATGGTAGTAGCCGAGCCAGTAGGCGGTGTTGCCCGCTTCTGAAATCGCGGCGGTGGAGGAAGGCGCCCGCTCCAGTGCGGCGCTTGCGACACGATCGGCAGCGTCGAATGGCCCTTTCGCTTCCGCCAGCCGGGCTTTCTCCACCAGCACTTCGCCCAGCGTGCGCAGGGCGCGCGAGCGATTCAACAAGTCGGCGGTTTCAAGGTTCGCTTCGTCTCCGTGCTGCTGCACGGCGAGTACGCGTTGGCTGACTTCGGCCAACAGGCTGGGGTCGCCCAGCGGTCGAAGTTTGTTGGTCAGTTCGACCAGCATGAAGTCGGACAGGCGTTGCGTCTCCGCGCGGCGCTGTTCGCCCTGCCGCTGCGCATTGAACGCCCACAGCGCGAGGGCCGAACTGGTCGCCGAGAGCGCGATCAGTACGACTCTCGCGAGCCTGTTGCGAAAGCTGCGTCGTCTCTTGAGACGCATCGAGGCCGCGATCAGCGCGGTCTCGACCGGCGAAACCCGCAACGGAAGCCTGCGCTCGACCTCCAGCGCCTCTTCGAGCGGTTGCCCGTGATGCAGCAGATGATCCTCTCCGCGTGTAGCTTCCTCCCAGCGAGCAGCCGCGCGAACCAGGCGGCCATGCGCCTGCAGCAGTCTGCGGTTCTCCTGCGTCCACTCGTGGGCCCGCGGCCACTGGCGCAACAGCGCTTCGTGGGCGACGCCGAAATCGGGACTGTCCGCTGCCTGCGCGCCGACGAACAAACGGCCCTTGACGAACGCGTCAACCAGCGCGCGCGCTGCACCGTTCTCGATCCCCGGCCAGGGCGCGCGCCGCGCACTCACGCTGTCGCTGTCGGGATGTAGGACGACCAGTTGCGCGAGGACATTATCGAGTTGCGCGCGTACGTCATCGGGCAGTTCCGCGAACACCGCTTCCGCACGATGCGCGACCGCGCCTTCGAGGCCGCCGATGCGTCGATAGGCTTCGAAGGTGAGTTGCCCGTCTTCGCGCCGCTGTTCGTACAGCGTATGCAGGGTGTGCTGCAGCAGGGGCAGGGTGTCGGGCTTGTCCGCGGCGGCGTCGCGCAGGACATCGTCGAGGCGCGCGCCGGTGTTCGTGTCCTCCTCGAAGCTGAGTCCGGACAGGTAGGCCGGCATGCGCACGATCTGGGCGATCTCGCCGGCGCGTGGCGGCGTGGCGTCGATATGGCCGTCGCTGCCCTTGCGTTCTGCAATGTCGGGAAGCGCGGCGATGAGCGCGGCGTGGAAATCGCCGCGCACGACCATCAGCGTTCCGCCGCGAGGATGCGCACAGATGGCATCGATGGCCGCCCAGACACGGCGGCGTTGCGTGTCTTCGATGCGCTCGGACGCGACCAGCGCTTCCGCATGATCCACCACCAGCAGCAGATGCGCGTGCTCGGTGTCGTTGCGGGCGGTGCGCTTGCGCCATGTATCGTCCAGCGTTTCGCTGACGTGTTCCGGCGAGGCCGTCATGCGCTTCGCCAGCGCTTCGATCGGTTGCGGTGCGAACACCGGTCGCCCGTCGAGTTGCCAGGTGGCGAGTGCGGCGGCCAGCGGCAGCATCGGGTCGCCGTCGGGAGTCGCCGCAAAATCGCAGTGCGCGATCGACAACGCCTGCATGCCATCGAAGCCGCCGGCTTGTTCCAGCAACGGCAGCACCGACGCGCGCAGCAGCGAGGTCTTGCCGCAGCCGCTCGCCCCCACCAGCAACAGGAAACGACGTCGGGTTTCCCGTTGGCGCCGCAGCGCGCCAAGCACGTCGGCGGTGAGCCGGCTGCGCCCGAAGAACACGGCTGCATGCTCGGCGTCGTAGGCGGCGAGCCCCAGGTACGGGTTGCGACTGGCCCAGCCGTCGACCTGCAATGGATTGCGCCTGTAGTCCTCGGGGAAGGCGACCGGTGCGATCAACCGATAACCGCGCTTGCGGATCGTTTCGATGAAGACCGGGTTGCGCAGATCGTCGCCGAGCTGCCGGCGCAGCACACCGATCGCGCGGTGTACGGGATTGTCTCCGTAGAACGTGCCACGCCAGACTTCGATCAGAAGTTGTTCGGCGCCGATCACTTCGCCGGCGTGTTCCGCCAGCGCGACCAGCAGTTCCATGATGCGCGGTTCGAGCGAGATCTCGACCCCGTCGCGTTCGATCGCGAGGCGTTCGGGGTGCACCAGCACCGGGCCGACGCGAAACCGCGACATCGAGGCCAGCGTCCGTATGCGGTCGTTGCGTTGCGCCATGATGGAGTCTCCTTGTGCGGTCCGTGCACAACTCCGTCGCGGAGGCTGGTGATGATCTCCGCTGAGACGGCGGCAACGTAACCGAAGTTGTGGACCTGGAGCAATGCCGAAGGTCACACAAGCGCAAGGGCGATCAGAATGTTTCGAACAAGCGCCACGGGATGCTGGTGGTCGCGATTGAAGCTGTCTATCGAAGAAGCGAGGGGCAGGAACAAGGGGCAGGAACAAGGCGACGCACTGACATATCCCTGTTTTTCGTCCCGAGAGGATTCACGGAACAACGCGTTGCGCGCGACCTCCAGGGAAAACGCCGCATGCATGACCGTTTCTACTCCGCAACGGGATCGATCGTTGCGGAGACGGTCATGCATGCGCAGAAACGGTGCAGGAGTTTTTCGGACCTGTCCGGGGGCCATCCACGATGCCCGCCGGGGCGTGCTCGGGTCGCTGGTGTGGATGGCGATGTGGGCAGCGCATTGAGCCTGTCGCGGCTGGCGCGCGCCCTGGCGCAGCGCGGTGACACGATCAAGTCGGGCTGATGCGCGCCGACCGGGCCGGGTGACTCCGGCCCCGCCCGGCAGCGCCCGACGGCATCGGGCGCTCCGGCCGGGGGCCACCGCCCGCATTCTGTCCGAATCCTGAAAGCATCGTTGCGCAGACTGACATCAAAACTATACAGAACGTCCTGTAAAGTTTCGCGATGCCCCGCCTGCCCAAAGCCCGCCAGCTCGTCCTGGACGCCGCCCGCCGGATCGTCGAGACCCGTGGCGCCGGCCATCTGACCTACGAGCTGCTGGCCGAGGAGAGCGGGGTCACCCGCGGCGGCATCACCTATTATTTCCCGACCAAGCAGAGCCTGCTCAAGGCGCTGATCGAGGCCGACATCCAGGACTGGGACAAGTCCTCTGCGGCGCTGTGCGCCAACGCCGAAATCGAATGCGACAAGGCGCGGAGGATCATCGGCCATGTGCGCGTCTGCCTCGCCGACGAACACGACGCCCACCGGCGATTCGTCACCGGCATCCTCAGCGCGGCGATGGTCGATCCTTCGCTGCTCGACCCGGTGCGCGAGCACATGGCCCGCGAGTTCGCCGACTGGACCTGGGACGACCGCGATCTGGAGCGTTATCTGCTGCTGCAGGCCTGCGACGGGCTGTTCTGGAACAACCTGTTCAACCTCGGCGCACTGCCGCCCGAAGTGCGGCCGCGGCTGATCGCGCTGATCGAAAAGCTCGTGCAGCAACTCAAGCCCTGACGCCCGCCCGGCCCCGAACCCCTTCCCCCGATTGAACCCATCGAGACCGAACATGACCCGAATCGCCGATCGCAAGACGATGCTTGCCGGACTGCTGTCGCTCGGCATGAGCACCCTGCTGATCGCCGGCTGCGGCGGCGGCGGCGAACAGCAGATGCCGCCCACCCAGGTGAACGTGGCGGCGACGATCAAGAAAAAGGTCGCGCAGTGGGACGAATTCACCGGCCGCATCGAGGCGGTGCAGAGCGCGCAACTGCGACCGCGCGTCGCCGGCGTCATCACCGGCGTGCATTTCCGCGAAGGGGGTCTGGTCGACAAGGGCGATCTGCTGTTCAGCATCGACGATCGCGAATACCGCGCGGCGGTCGCCAGCGCCCGCGCCGACGTCGCCCGCGCCGAGGCCCGTCTGGGTCTGGCCAGAACCGAACTCGAGCGCAGCCAGGCGCTGATCCAGGCCAAGGCGGTCTCGGACGGCGAGCTGCAGAGCCGCAGCAACGAGGCGAAGCAGGCCAATGCCGACCTGCTCGCCGCGCGCGCGCGCCTGCAGACCGCGGAATTGAACCTGTCCTTCACCCGGATCACCGCGCCGTTCGCCGGCCGCGTCGGCGGCGCCAATCTGCGCATCGGCAATCTGGTCTCGCCCGGCGAGCCGGTGCTGACCACGCTGGTGTCGCTCGATCCGGTGTACGTCGCCTTCGAAGGCGACGAACGCGCCTATCTGCGCTACCAGACGATGGCACGGGACGGCACGCGGCAGAGTTCGCGCGAGGCCGCGAATCCGGTCCGGGTCGCGCTCGCGGACGAAACCGGATTCCCGCACGAAGGCAGGATGGTGTTCGTCGACAACGCGCTGGATCCCGCCACCGGCACGATCCGCGCCCGCGCCGAGCTCGCCAATCCCGACGGCGTCTTCACCCCTGGACTGTTCGCGCGCGTGCGCCTGCTCGGCTCGGGCGAGCGCGAGGCCCTGCTGATCCATCCGCAGGCGGTGCTCAACGATCAGGATCGCAAGTTCGTCTACATCGTCGGCGAGGGCAATGCCGCGACCCGCAGGGACGTGGTGCTGGGGCAGGAAGTCGATGGTCTGGTGATCGTGAAG
>JBIJBH010000102.1:0-9498 GCA_044345315.1 Lysobacteraceae bacterium | reverse complement strand
GCCGCAGCTCAGCGGCGCGCCGGTGATGGCGACCGACCTGCGCGCCTCGGCATCGCTGATCCTGGCCGGGCTGGTCGCCGACGGCGAGACCGTGATCGACCGCATCTACCACCTCGATCGCGGCTACGAGCGGATCGAGGAGAAACTTTCGGCGCTGGGCGCGAAGATCCGCCGGATCGATTGATCCCGACTTGTTTGCGGGAGCGTCGTCCTTCAACAGTCGAAGACGGGTCAAGGGCCGACAGGCTGCGGACAGTCTTTCCGCGATTCGTCGGCCCTCCCGGGCCTCCCACAAAAAACTTCGCGGATCAGGGCATCGCCACGATCCGCAGATCGATGTCGTCCTTGCCGTCCTTGCGCTGCAGGATGCGCGCCGGCACCGGCAGGCCTTCGACGATCCAGGCGATCATCTGCTTGTCGCCGTCGGTGCGCACCACCCGGGTCGCCTGCTGCGGTTTGCCGCCGACCTGGATGGTTTCGCGGCCGGCGATGGTGTACTGCATCGGCTTGGCGCGGCCTTCGTCGACGAGGCGGTAGCGCAGCGGTTTGCCGGCCAGCACGTCGCGCACGATCGCCAGATTCATCAGCAGGCCGTCGAGATCGCCCTGAATCAGCTTCACCGGGCCAGCGCGCTCGGGTTTGACGTCGCCGCTCCAGCGCGCTTCGCCGGCGCCCCAGTCGTAGATCGCCTGACGGCGGATCTTCTTGATCAGCAGCAGCGACGAGTCGCTGCCCGAGAGCGGGCGCCAGTGGCCGTCGCGATCCTCGAACACGGTGCTCTGGATCAACTGGCCGACCTGGTTGCTGACCCGCAGGGTGTATTTCCACTGGTTGGCGCCCTGCGGTTCGATGGTCATCCGGCCCTTGGCCGACATGCCCATGTAGCGGGCCTCGTAGTCGGCGGCGAACGGTTCGAGCGCGCGCGCCGGCGCGGCCACCAGCGCCGAGACGGCGAGGGTCGCGGCGATCAGCGCGGTGCGGGCGAGGGAGAGAGTGTGGGCGGACATGGCGGCTTCCTTGAGGGGCGGTCGCGGCGGCGATCGGAGCGTACTGGGAGAGGATGGGGGTCAGCGGTATTCGATCAAGCGCAGATCGACGGCGTCCTCGCCGTTTTCGCGCTGCAGGATGCGGACGGGGGTCGGCACCCCTTCCGCGACCCAGACCACGGTGTCGTCGTTGCCGCCGTTGCTGCGCGCGACCCGCAGCACGCTGTAGCGCAGGCCGCCGATCTCCACCTGTTCCGGGGCGACGGCGACCGCGTAGACGTGCTCGCGGACTCGGCCGCCTTCGACGAAACGATAGCGCAGAACCGCGCCGGGACGGGCGTCGCGCACGATCGCGAGATTGATCAGCAGACCGCTCATGTCGCCCGGCTGCAGCGCGACCGGCGCGCGATGGCGCTTCTTCAGGTCGCCCGTCCACTGCGCCTGCCCGCGGGCCCAGTCGTAGCGGCCGCTGCTTTCGCGGCCGAGCAGCAGGCCCTTGCGCACGGTGCGCTGGCTCAGCGGGCGATAGCCGCCGTCGGCGAGGGTTTCGAATTCGGTGGTCTGGCGCAGGTCCAGGCCGAGGATGCCGGCGATCCCGGCGCGGGCTGCGATGTCCAGATCCACCTGCCAGCGCGCGGCGGCACCGCTCAGCTGCAGGCGGGCGCTGCCGGCGGGCTTGCCGCGGTAATGCGCGTCGTAGCTGGCCTGGAAGGCCTGCAGCGGCCGCGCGCCGGTGTCTTCGGACATGGCCGCGGCGGGCGGGGTCTGCGCCGACAGCGGAGCCGCCGCCGCCGCGAGGCAGCCGCACAGCAGCAGGAGGATGAGGGACGGGCGCATGGCGGGCGGCATCATGCGAGCCGCCGGTTGGCTCCGAGCTGAAGCGGGGCCGCGAGCGGCGTTCCGTTCAGGAAGATCCGCCCGGCCTCCGGGCGCAGACGGCCCTCGGCCAGCAGCCGCACGGTTTCGATCAATAGCGGGTGCTCGACCGCCCGCACCCGCGCGGCGAGGGCGGCCTCGTCGTCGTCGGCCAGCACCGGCACCCGCGCCTGGGCCAGCACCGGGCCGTCGTCGAGATCGGCGGTGACGACATGCACGCTGGCGCCGTGCTCGACGACGCCGGCGTCCAGCGCCCGGCGATGGGTGTGCAGGCCCTTGAACGCCGGCAGCAGCGAAGGATGCAGATTGATCATGCGATCCGCACGGGCCGCGATCTCGGCCGCGGCGATGATCCGCATGTACCCGGCGCAGACGATCAGGTCCGGGCGCGCGGCGTCCACTGCGGCGAACAGCGCGGCATCGAAGGCCGCGCGCGCGGCGAAGTCCTTCGGCGACCGCGCGACCGCAGCGATGCCCGCATCCCGCGCGCGCTGCACGGCGAGACAGTTCGGCTTGTCCGAGAACACGCCGACGATCCCGGCATCGAGCCGGCCTTCGGCGATGGCGTCGATCAGCGCCTGCAGGTTGCTGCCCGCGCCGGAGGCGAGCACCGCGATCCGGAACTCCGCCACGTCAGCGCTCCGCGAACAGGGCCCGGATCTGCGGCTTGAGCAGCGCGACCAGGGTGAACACACCGAGCACGGTGCCGAACGGCATCAGCGTGCATTCGACGCCGGCGACGACCAGACACAGGGTATGGCGGCGCCTGCGCGCGATGCAGCGCCCGGCGTGGAGCATGAAGCCGGCCAGGGTCAGGCCGCAGACGATGAACGCGGCGGACATCGCCACGAAGATACCGCCCATCCACGCGGCGACCGGGTCCGAATCCCCGGTTCGCCCGGTCACCAGCAGCAGGCCGGCGACCAGATGCAGCACCGGCAGCAGCGAAAACAGCGCGGTGATCGCGCCGACGATGTAATGGAAGATCGACAGCAGGCGCAGGTGTTCGAGATCCTGCGCGGTGGCTTCGGCGGGAGGCGCGGTGGCGTTCATGGCGGGGCGTCGACGGCGCGGCGGTCGCGCCAGGGCCATGATAGCGCGGCGCCCAGCGTCGCCAGCAGCATGTCCATGTGCGCGTCCCAGATGTCGCCCTGTTGGCCGTTGTAGGCCTCCGCGGCCTCGGGCGAAAGCAGCAGGGCGATGCCCCATTCCAGCCATTCGTAGATCAGGCTGGTGGCCATGATCGCGAGCACCGCCAGCGTGAAGCCCTGACCCACACCGATCCGCGGCCAGCGCTGGCGCGCATGCGCGGCGAGCGCGGTGGTGAAGCACAGGCCGTAGAGCAGATGGATCAGACGATCGAAATGATTACGTTCCCAGCCGAACGCGGCCTGCGGCGACCAGTCCAGCAGCGCGCGCAGCCAGGCGTCGTAGGGCACGTTCGAATACAGCCAGCGCGCGGCGACGCAGTGCACCGCGATGAAGGCGCAGATCGCGACGAAATCGCCGTCGCGCATCGGCCAGCGCCGCGCGTGCAGCGCCAGCCAGACCAGTCCGACCACGGTCAGCGAGCTGTGCAGCGCCTGTTCGATCGGCCACAGCGGCGCGATCCAGGTGATCGCGAACACGATCACGGTAAGCAGCAGGGCGATGCGCTGGAGGCGTGTCATCGCCCGTCGCGTGCGCCGGTCGTCGTGCGCGGCATGCCGCCTCAGCCGATCCGCACCCGCTCTGCGCCCGAAGCGTCGACGACTTCGCCGATCCGGCGGTGCGGCAGGGCGAGGCGGTCGAGTTCGGCTTCCAGCGCCGCGACCGCGTCGGGCGCGGCGATCAGCACGAAACCGATGCCGCAGTTGAAGGTGCGCCACATTTCCTCGCGGGCGACGCCGCCCTCGCGCTGCAGCCACTCGAACACCGGCGGCAGGATCCAGCTCGAGGCGTCGATGTCGAGGCCGAGGCCGTCGGGCACCACGCGGATGATGTTTTCGGTCAGGCCGCCGCCGGTGATGTGGGCCATCGCGTGGATCGCATCGCCTTGGCCGCCGCCCAGCAGTTCCAGCACCGGTTTGACGTAGAGACGGGTCGGCTCCATCAGCGCGTCGACCAGACGCACGCCGCCGAGATCGAGATCGGCCGGACGCCCGGCGCGGTCGTAGATGCGGCGGATCAGCGAATAGCCGTTGGAATGCGGGCCGCTGGAGGCGATGCCGATCAGGGTGTCGCCGCGGCGCACGCGCGCGCCGTCGCGCAGCTTCGATTTCTCGACCGCGGCGACGCAGAAGCCGGCGAGGTCGTATTCGCCCGGCGGGTACATGTCGGGCATTTCCGCGGTTTCGCCGCCGATCAGCGCGCAGCCGGAGAGTTCGCAGCCGCGGGCGATGCCGCCGATCACCGCGACCGTAGTGTCGACGTCGAGCTTGCCGGTGGCGAAGTAATCGAGGAAGAACAGCGGTTCGGCGCCCTGCACCAGCACGTCGTTCACGCACATCGCGACCAGATCGATGCCGATGGTGTCGTGGCGGCCGAGTTGCTGGGCCAGCTTGAGCTTGGTGCCGACGCCGTCGGTGCCTGAGACCAGCACCGGCTCTCGGTACTTCCCGGAGAGGTCGAACAGCGCGCCGAAGCCGCCGAGGCCGCCCATCACTTCCGGGCGGAAGCTGCGCTTGACCAGCGGCTTGATGCGTTCGACGACTTCGTTGCCCGCGTCGATGTCGACGCCGGCGTCGCGGTAGGTCATCCCGCTCTGGGGCATGTCGGCGGAAGCGGGAGGGGATTGGGTCACGGCGGACGTCTTCTGGCGCGGAAAGGCGGAATTGTAGCCGCTGTGACCGTGCCGACGGGGCCGGTCGGAGGCGTTCCGTCGCCGTTCCATACCCCCGCCGGGGGCGTTGTGGCACCATTTCCGGCGTTGTCTTTCTCCGGAACCTGAAGATGCGGCAGTCGAGCGGTGGACAGTCGAGCGGTGCATGGGCGTGCTGGGTGGCGGGACTGTGCCTCGGCTGGCTGCTGCTCGCGACCCCGGCCCTGGCCCAGCGCGTCGAGGGCGACCGCGCCGCCGCCAGCGGCGTCTACGAGGCCGAGGTGCCGGTCAACGGCCAGACCGAGACCGAGCGCAACAACGGTTTCGCGCGCGCCCTGGCCCAGGTGCTGGCCAAGATCAGCGGCGACCGCGCCGCGACCGGGCGCCCGGGTGTCGGCCAGGAGCTGCGCCGGGCGAAGGAATACGTCGAAGGCTACGACTACCGCCAGGATCAGGGCGTCTCCGCCACCGGCGCGCCGACCTTCCGGACCATCCTCGTGGTCCGCTTCGATCAGGCCAAGGTCGACGGCGTGATCGGCGCGCTCGGCCTGCCGATCTGGCCGCAGCCGCGGCCCAAGCCGGTGCTGTGGCTGGCGATCGACGACGGCAAGGGACCGCGACTGGTCGGTCTGGGCCAGAGCAATGCCGCGCGTTCGGTGCTGGACCGCGCGATCGAGCGCGGCTACCGCCTCGGTCTGCCCTCCGGCAACGCCGCCGAACAGGCCGCGGTCGGCGCGATCTGGCGCGGCGACACCGGCGCCATCGCCCGCATCTCCGCCCGCTACAGCCCGCCGATGCAGCTGATCGGCAAGCTCTACCGCAAGGGCACCGGCTGGAAGGCGGACTGGATCTTCGTCGACGGCGGCCGGGTGCTGTCGAACTGGTCGACCGAAAGCGCGGACGCGCGCACTGCGATGTCCGGTGGCGCCGACGGCGCGGCCGACGCGATGATCCGCCGCTACGCCCGCCGCAGCGGCGGCGTGGGCGCCCCGGGCAACTACCGGGTGCTGATCACCGGCATCGACAGCGCCGACGATTACATCCGCCTCATGAGCCATCTGCAGGAGATCTCCGTGGTGCGCAAGGTGCGCCCGGTCCGCGCCGGCGCCGACGGCCTGCTGCTGGAACTGGAGCTGATCAGCGGTCTGCCCGGCTTCCGCAAGATGATCGACGGCCGCGGCGTGCTGATCGGCAGCGGCGGCGAGACCGGCGACACGCCGACGCCGACGCCGGAGGGCGGCGAACCGGCCGTCCCCGCCATCCCGACCTTCGACATGCGCTGAGGCCGGCATGAGCGACCAATCCGACTACAAGCCCGAGCCGAGCGACGGCCCCGTCCACGCGGTCGAGGACATCGCGCGTTTTTTCCGCCGCCTGCAGTGGGCGCTGCTGCTGGTCGGCGTCGGCATGCTGATCTGGCTGATGACGCCCGTGCTGACCCCGTTCGCCGCCGCCGCGCTGCTGGCCTGGCTGGGCGATCCGGTGGTCGATCGCCTGCAGAAGCGCGGCATGTCGCGCAACAAGGCGGTCGGCCTGGTGTTCACGCTGATGCTGCTGGGGCTTGTGGTGCTGGTGCTGATCCTGATCCCGGTGATCGAGAGCCAGATCCAGGTGCTGGTGCGATCGGTGCCGGTGTGGATCGAATGGGTGGTGCGCACCGGCCTGCCGTGGCTGCAGGAGCGCACCGGGCTGGAGCTCGCGACCTGGCTCAACCCCGACTACCTGCTGGAGATGCTGCGCCGCAACTGGCAGGGCGCCAGCGGCATCGCCACCCAGGTGCTGGGCGTGGTGACCCAGTCGGGCTTCACCGTGCTCGGCTGGTTCGCGAATCTGGTGCTGATTCCGTTCATCACGTTCTTCTTCCTGCGCGACTGGGACGTGCTGGTGCAGCGCGCCGGTGCGCTGGTGCCGCGCGACCGGTACGCGACCGTCGCCACGCTCGCGAAGGAATCCGACGCGGTGCTCGGCAGCTTCCTGCGCGGTCAGTTCATGGTGATGCTGGCGATGGGCCTGTTCTACGCGGTCGGGCTGTGGGGCGTGGGGCTGGAAGTCGGCGTGCTGATCGGCGTGCTCGCCGGCCTGCTCACCTTCATCCCCTACATCGGCCCGACCACGGTGCTGGTCGGCGGCAGCATCGCCGCGCTGGTGCAGTTCGGCGACTGGCAGCATCTGGTGGGCGTGCTCGCGGTCTGGGGCATCGGCCAGTTGCTCGAAAGCTATGTGCTGACCCCGAAGCTGGTCGGCGACCGCGTCGGCCTGAGCCCGGTCACGGTGGTGTTCGCGGTGATGGCCGGCGGCACCCTGTTCGGCTTCCTCGGCATGCTGCTGGCGCTGCCGGTGGCCTCGGTCGCGAACGTGCTGATCCGGCATGCCCACGCGAGCTATACCGTCAGCCGGTTCTATCTGGGCGCCAGTGCGGCCGCAAAGCCGCCAGATCCCGTGCCATCGGCGTCGGACGAAGCTGCACGGCCGGGGCCGACGGACCAGGCGTGAGCGTGCCCGTACCGCCGGGCACCGTCGCGCAGTTGCCGCTGGCGCTGCGCTTTCCGCCCGATCAGCGCTTCGAGACCTTCGCCGCCGCGCCCGCGGGCGCGCTGGCGCAGTTGCGCGCGCAGGCGCGCGGCGAGGACGCGGCAGGCGGCATCTTCGTCTGCGGCCCTGCCGGCACCGGCAAGACCCATCTGCTGCTCGCCGCCTGCGCCGAAGCCGAGGCGGCCGGTCATCGCACCGCCTATCTGCCCATTGCCGCCGCCGCCGGCCGCCTGCGCGATGCGCTGGACGCGTTCGAACACGCCGATCTGCTCGCGCTCGACGGCCTGGACGCGATCGCCGGCGACCGCGACGACGAGATCGCGCTGTTCGACGCCCACAACCGCGCCCGCGACGCCGGCCGACGCCTGCTGTACGCCGCGCGACACGCGCCCGATACGCTCGGACTGACGCTGCCGGACCTGCGCTCGCGGCTCGGGCAGTGCGCGCGGATCGCACTGGAACCGCTGGACGACGCCGGCCGCGCCGAGGTCCTGCGCCTGCGCGCCCAGCGTCGCGGTCTGCAGCTCGAAGACGCCGCGATCGACTGGCTACTGCGCCGGGTCGATCGCGACCTCGCCAGCCTCACCGCGCTGTTCGACCGCCTGGATCGCGAATCGCTGGCGGCGCAGCGGCGGGTTGGGCGGCTGAGTCTTCGCGGTGGCGTCGATGCGGCCCCGCGCGATCGATCAGGCATCGTGCGCGCGCTGCGACAGCGCCGCATCCAGCGCCGCCAACCGCTCCGGCGTGCCCACATCCGTCCATTGCCCGCGATGATGTTCGCCGCTCACCGCGCCGCGGCCCATCGCCGCGCGCAGGAGCGGAGCGAGTTTGAAGCGCGGCGGTTTGTCGCTCGCGCCCGGGGCGTTGCCAATGATGCGGCGCCAGTCCTCGAACAGAATCGGGCGATACACGCCGATGCCGGCGAAAGTCAGGCGGGTGCCGGCGTCGCCGTCGATGCGCTCGTCGGGCGGCGGCGTCGCGCTCGACAGACGGCCGTCGCGCAGCAGCACGAAATCGCCGTTGCGGTGGTGTTCGGGGTTGTCGACCATCACCAGATGCGCCACGCCCGCCGGTTCCCGCGGCAGTGCGGCGAAGTCGTGATCGGTCCAGATGTCGCCGTTGATCGCGAGGAAGGGTTCCTCGCTGATCCGCTCGGTGCCCAGCAGCGGCAGCGCGTTCCACATGCCGCCGCCGGTTTCCAGCGGCGTCGGGCCTTCGTAGACGTATTCGATGTCGACCCCGAAATCGCTGCCGTCGCCGAGGGTTTCTGGAAAGCGTTTCGCCAGCCAACTGGTGTTGACGACGACCTCGCGGATGCCTGCGGCCGCGAGTTTTTCCAGGTGCCAGACGATCAGCGGCTTGCCGCCCGCCTGCAGCAGCGGTTTGGGCGTGGTCTCGGTGAGCGGACGCATCCGCTCGCCGAGACCTGCGGCGAAGATCAGGGCTTTCATCGCGTGCGGCTCCCCCCGGGACTACCGATGCACTGTGCCACGCCGCGCGGCTCCGCGACTGTGCCGTCCGGCACGTGGCGCTCCGGGCCCGCTCAGGACTCCCGGCGCAGGGCAGGGCGGACGTGGCGGTCGAGCAGTTCGCCCAGTGGCGCCAGCTCCGGATACTTCGGCACCACGGCGTCGAGATAGGCCAGGAAACGCGGCGCGTCGGCGAGGTACTTGGGCTTGGCGTCGCGATGATGCAGGCGAGCGAAGATGCCCATCACCTTCAGGTGCCGCTGCACGCCGATCCAGTCGGCGTCGCGCAGGAACCGCGCCAGCGGCGGCACCGGCAGGCCGGCGGCCGCGGCGCGCGCGTGGTAGCGCTCCAGCCAGCCGGCGACGCGGGGCTCCGGCCAGCTCAGGAAGGCGTCGCGGAACAGGCTCAGGGCGTCGTAGGCGATCGGTCCGCGGACCGCGTCCTGGAAATCCAGCACCGCCGGCCCGTCCGCGGCCGGCATCAGATTGCGCGGCATGAAATCGCGATGCACCAGCACCTGCGGCTGCGACAGCGCGGCGTCGATCAGGCGGCGGTGGATCAGGTCCAGCGCTTCCAGATCGGCGCAGTCGAGATTCACGCCGAGGTGGCGGCCGAGGAACCATTCGTCGAACAGACGCAGCTCGCGGGTCAGCAGCGCCTCGTCGTAGGCGGGCAGATCGGCCGGCGGGGCGATCGCCTGCAGCCGCAGCAACTGCTCCAGCGCGTCCTCGAACAGGGCATCGGCGTTGTCCGCGCCGATCGCGTGCAGATAGGTCTCGCGGCCCAGGTCTTCCAACAGCAGGAAGCCCTGATCGGCGTCCTCGGCCAGCACCC